>JANWVS010000372.1 GCA_025056835.1 Gemmataceae bacterium
AGGATCGGCAACATCGCCGACTTTTGCCGCGACAGCGTGATTTTCTGGTCGATGATGTATTGGTAATAGTCGCCGACTTCCTCCGCCGAGGCAACGGAGGCGATACCTTCCTTGAAATTGAGCGCGGCGATCATCGAACCTTTGGCCTTGGCCTCCTGCTTTTGAGCGATTTCCTGTTGGCGGCGGCGTTGCAATTCTTCAAACGTCAGCTTGTTGTTTTGCAACGTAAGCAGTTCGTTGAGCGCGTTGTTTCGAGGGTTATTTTGGTAGGGATTGAACGGATTACCCAACCCGCCTTGGAACCCACCCTGGAATCCGCCGGGATTGACTGAATTATTGAAGCCCGGCTGCATCAGGCCCCAGTTTTGGCCCATCGGATTGACGAACTGCCCGACGAACGGCACATTCATCGGCGGTATGGGCTGTTGGGCGAGCCGTTGCTGGTCCCGCACTGCGGCATCGGCCCGCGGCGGCGGCTGGCCCGCACCGGCGGCGGCGTCGCCTTCCAGCGCCCCGCCATAAAGCGGCGGCCGCAGCGAGGCGAACATTTCGGGTTCCACGACCGGCCGCGGAATGTAGATGGGTTCGTAGAGGTTCATCTGATAACTGATCGGCCTGCCGGAAACCAGGACCATGCGGACGTTGTTCCAGTCGTCGTCGCTGGTGTTTTCGACCATGGCCCAGCCTTGCATGAAGATCTTGCCGTTCGGCTCGATGCGCAGGCGGTAGCTGGTCTTCCACAACGGCCGCTCGACGACATAGCCGACGCGGACGGCCCGCTTGCCGACGCCCGTGAAGCTGAGGCTGACCGTCTTCTTTTGCGTGTCGTGCGATTGGGCCAGCACGCGCAAAGCTCGCTGGAACTCGCTTTCGAGCGTGGGATTCAGAAATCTGACGCCGAGAATGTCCTCCATGTTCACCCCTTGCAAACCGTTGGGGCCGGAGATGTTGAGCGTTTCCATATCGACGACGTGCTGGTCCTTGCCGATAGGCCGGCGCTTGATTTCCATGCCGACGATCGTGCCCTGGATCTTCGTGATGGGCTGTTCTTTCTTGTCGGTCTTGACCAGCAGCTCGATTCTCTCGCCGCGGGCTTGGTTGAGCAGTTGGCCGAAGGTGGGGTTGTTGTTGAGGTCGAGAGCGAAGGAGCGCAGGATCTTGTCGATGGGATCGTGGCTGTCGTAGCTGACGGTGCTGATCTTGCCGCCGCCGAGGTCTTGCAGGACAAGAGACTTTAAGAGATCGTTGATGTCGGAAGTGGGAAACGACAGATCGATGCTGGCGTTACCCTCGACTTCGCCTTCGCGCTGAAAGTAGCCTACGCCGCTGTTGAATAAGACCACCTGGCGGATCGGCAGAGGGCCTTCGACGGCCTTTTTGCCGAGGCCGTTGCCGCCGGCTTGGTTCTGGTCCTGGGCGCCCGTGGTGGACGCGAGCCAAAGGCCGCCGGCCGTCAGCAAAGCGGCACCGACAGCACCAACGAGAAACAGTCTTCGACGCATGTTTCGACCTCCCGGAAAGTTCGGCTGCACGTGCAAGGATCCTCTGAAAAGACGAGAATACCACAACCGCAGCTTGCCGGGCAGGGCGAAATGTCGCATTCCAACCGATGGAGGAATTTCACGTGCCTGCCAAAAGAGGGGGGATTCGCCATGCTCCGCACACGAATTGCACGTCGTCAGTTCCTGGCCGTCGGGGCGCTGGCCCTGGCGCCGGCGTCGCTCCGCGCTCAAAACGCCAACAATCGGCTCAATATCGCCATTATCGGCTGCGGCGGCCGAGGGGCGGGCAACCTCAACGCCGTCAGCAGCGAGAACATCGTCGCCTTGTGCGACGTGGATGACAACGCCCTCAACGCGGCCGGGGCAAAGTTTCCCAAGGCCCGCAAGGAACGCGACTTTCGCCGGCTGTTCGACAATCCCCGGGCGTTTGACGCCGTCGTCGTCAGCACGGCCGAACACACGCACGCCTTCGCGACGATGCTCGCCCTGCGGCACCACAAGCACGTCTACTGCGAAAAACCATTAACGCACGGCGTCTGGGAAGCGCGGCGGATTCGCGAGGTGGCCGGCCAGACGCGGGTCGCCACCCAGATGGGGATCCAAGTTCATGCCTCGGAGAATTTTCGCCGCGTCGTGGAGTTGGTGCGGGCGGGCGTCGTCGGACCCATTCGCGAAGTCCATGTGTGGGTGTCGCGGGCCTGGGGTTGGCAAAGTCCGGAAGACGCCAAACGAAACCGCGACATTCTGTCGACGCAAGACCGGCCGACCGAAGCCATGACGCCGCCGCCGACGCTCGACTGGGAATTGTGGCTGGGGCCGGCCCCTTATCGCCCGTTCCACTCGATTTATGTGCCCGGGCCGCGCTGGTATCGGTGGTGGGATTTCGGCTCCGGCACCTTGAGCGATCTCGGCAGCCATTGGGTCGATCTTCCCTTCTGGGCCCTCGATCTGCGGGCGCCGCTGACGGTCTCGGCCAGCGGTCCGCCGGTGCATCGCGAACTGGCCCCGGCATCGATGACCGCGACCTATGAGTATCCGCCGCGCGGTCAACAGCCGGCGGTGCGCTTGAGCTGGTACCAAGGCGAAATGAAACCGCAGATCTGGCGCGACAAAGGTATTCCCCAATGGGGCGACGGCTGCCTGTTCGTCGGCGCCAAGGGAATGATCCTGGCCGACTACGGCCGTCATGTGCTCCTGCCCGAAGAGAATTTCCGCGACTTCCGCCGACCCGACCCAACGATCCCGCGCGTGCCGAGCCACCACGGCGAATGGCTCAACGCCTGCAAAACCGGCGGACGGTGCTCGGCCGACTTCGAATATAGCGGCTGGCTGACGGAGGCGAACCACCTGGGGACGATCGCGTATCGGCTCGGTAAGAAACTTCAGTGGGACGCCGACAACCTCCGCTGTACCAACGCGCCGGAAGCCAACCGGCTGCTCCGCCGTGAATATCGCCGGGGCTGGGAGTTGTAGCGACCAACCAGGACCAACAACAACCGAGGGGGGGCGAACGATGAACCATTCCGTGGGGTGGGTCGGGCTACTGTTGTTCGCAGCACCGCTGGGGGCGGCCGGCCAGGAAAAAGACGTCTTCAACTACTTGGCTCAAAAAAACGCTCCCGCGGGGACAAAGCGGATCGTTTTCGTCGCTGATCCGGCGCCGCACGGGCCGCGCGGCAACCACGAATTCATGGCCGGTTCGATTTACATGGCCCGCAAGCTCAACGCGGCCTACCAGAACGTTTACGCCGTCGTTTATCCTGTCTACCAGTGGCCCAAGGATCTCACGGATGCCGACGGCATCGTCGTCATGCTCAATCACGGCGGCTCGGCGGTCAATCCGGCGGTGCAGGCGGCTATCGACCGAGGCGCCGGTTTCATGGCGGTTCACTACGGCGTGGAAGTGACCAAGGGCAAGCAGGGCGATGCTTATCTCAAATGGATCGGCGGCTACTTCGAGACGTTCTGGTCGGTCAACCCCTTTTGGACTCCGAAATTTACCAAGATCCCGGAGCATGAAATCACCCGCGGCGTCAAGCCGTTCAGCGTTTACGACGA
>JANWVS010000373.1 GCA_025056835.1 Gemmataceae bacterium
CCTGTTGAGTTACGCCGCCGGCCTGGCGCCTCCCTCTCGACCACCCAGCGTGGTCGGTTGGTCGGAACCTAGGCTCGAACCGGCGGCCGCACTCTTCTCCCACGAACCCCTAGTACGGAACAACCCATGTGCAAAGCGCGATTTCTCCTGATAGCCGCATTCGGGACGGTTCTGCTGACGACCGGTTATTTCGGCGCTCCGGCACAACAGAAGCCGCGCGAGCCACGGGATCGACCGCCGACGCGTGGCGGCGCCGGTCCAGCCGAGGCGATCCCCAACCGCGATACCTCCATTCCAACAGGCCAAGGTCAGGAAATCGTCATCGGCTTCCCGACAAACGACGTCACCCGCACTGCCTGGAAAGTCAAATGGACCACCGCCAACGGCTCCGGACTGATCATCCAGGGCGCTTGGTTCAAGAAACATCCGAACGAGCCGTGGGTGCAGATTCTCGGCGATGCTCGGCTTAGCGAGATGCTGGTCCCGTATCACAGCGGCAGCCCGCGGTTTTGGGACGTGTCGTACAACTTCAGCCTTATGCACTTGACACGCGACGACGCCGGCGCGTATGGCCGGCTCATCGGCAATCCTCCCGTGGTTTGTCAGGAAATTCGCGACCGGGGGTTAGCATGGATGGATGGCACCAAAGGTTCGCGCCGCGGCCAGACCTTGGTCCTCTGGGCCGCTCTCAACGCCGCCAACTACCGCTATGTCGTCGAATACGGTTTTCAGGACGATGGCACGATCGCGTTCCGAGTCGGCTCGACAGGCCGCAACTACAGCAGCCGAGAATTCGAGGGGCATATGCACAACGCCCTGTGGCGCATCGACATTAACCTTGACGGTCCGGCACACAACTCGGCTTACATCATGGAGCACATCGAGACGCCGGAAGGCAACGGCACCGCCAAGACCGTGCATCGGCCCTTCAACCAAGGGCGCGAGGGTTTTGAGGATTGGGATGCCTACAAATTCACGATGGTGAACATTCGCCATGAGAAGCGCAAGAACATCCGCGGCATGCCGTTGTCGTACGATGTCATGGCCTTGCGGATGGGCAACGCTCGTCATTATGGGCCGCAGGAAGAATGCACGCTGCACGACTTCTGGGTGACGAAAAACCGGCCGGGAGAAATGTACTACCAGAAACTGCCCAAGTACATCGAACGCGGCGAATCCGTGATCGACACGGACATCGTGCTGTGGCTTAGTACGCCGGGGCACCATGAGCCGCGCTCCGAGGACGGTGCGATGCAGAAAAACAACTCCTTCGTCGGAGCAACGCCGGTGATGTGGTGTGGCTTCGACCTGAAGCCGCGCAACTGGTGGGACCGCTCGCCGTTGTATCCCTAATGGTTCAACCGGAATTCAGCGGTATTGACCAAGGCCCACAGCAGATCGCCGAGGCGCTGGCGCAGGTCGGCTCCCTCGGCGTGTAAGAAGGCCAGGAGGCGGTCATATTCTTCTGGCCGAGGCTCACGCGACAGCACCAGCAAGAACATGGTCCGCACGCGCTCGCGCGGCGTGTAGGCGGCAGAGGCAAGGCGCGCGAGATTCTCGTTGTCTCTGATCCGATCGGCCAAGAATTTGTTATTCATTAAATACAGCGCCTGGAGGATCGAGGTCTGGGTTTCATGACGCTTATCATGATTCGCAAATTTGCTCAGAAATTCAGCTCGGGACCCGGGCACCGGGCGCTGCATGTTGTTGACAATCGGATACATCGTCTCTTCGTGCCCCTTCGGACCGAGGACGGCTTCGATGATGCTGTCGTAAAGTTGTTCGGGGCTGAGTCCGCGGACCGGCATGCGCGTATGGAGCACATAGTCGTCGCGCGTAACTTGGCCTTCATTGCCGCTGGAACGTTGATACGCCTGCGTGTGGACGATGGCCCGGATCAGAAATTTCAGATCGAAGTTGCTGGCGCTGAACTGCTCCGCTAACAAGTCAAGGAGCTTCGGATGGGTGATCGGGCTGTCATCACTCGGCTCGAGGATCGGCTCCAAGAGACTGACGCCGAAAAAATACTGCCAGAGAAAATCAACGGTCGCTTTGGCAAAATATGGATTCTTACGGTCGGTAATCCACTCGGCCAGCACGGTTCGGGTGGCGACGTCGTCCCGCCATTGAGGTTCTTCACCGGTGAGAAATCGGGCGCGGACTCTCTTATTGGTCCCGGGGATGAGAATGTCGCGCTGGGCGAGGACGGGCGCGTTCTGCCGCACGGTGTCATCGATATCCATCCGGCCGAAGGTCGCCCCCGTACCGGTAAAGAAAGCGGCGAACTGCCAGAACTCCTCCTTCGTCCACTTGGCGAATGGATGAGCGTGGCACTGAGCGCATTCCAGCTTGACGCCGAGAAAAACACGCGAGACCGCCGCGGCCAGGTTCTCGGCCTTGCTCTCGGCCGCCAGGTAAAAGGCAATCGCACTGCCCTCGGATTGTGCCGCCCTCGGACTGCGCGGCGATCCGATGTCGTACGATTCGCGACCGGGCGCGAGCAGGTCGCGAACCAGTTGGTCGTAGCCCATTTCCTTGTCGAGTCGGCGGCGCAGCCAAAGTTCCAATTGAGGCACATACGGCGAAGCCTGTTGATTGACGGATTGCAGCCAATGTGCCCGCAAGACGGCGGCGAAGTGGCGGCCGAACGTCTTTTCTAATTTGCGAGATTGACTTCCGAGGGTCGAACCAAACGTGTGGTCACTGAGGAAACGCTCTGTCCAGCCCCACAGTTTTTCGGGATCGCCGTCCTCCACATAGCCACGGCTGACGGTGTACTCCGGTATTAAACCGGCCAGGTCGATATGCAGGCGCCGAAAGAACGTGCCGGGATCGGCGGCACCGACCGGGCTCACGCCGGCTTCGGCATGCACCGCGGCGAAATAATCGTCAATCTGTTTCGCCAAGGCCGCAACCCGTGTTTTCGACTTCCAGAAAGGCGTCTGGGCCGGAGTCGTTGGAACGATCAGCAGCCACACTGCCGAAGTGGCGGCGACGATGAAGATCTGTCGGCTCATGGGATAATCCCTTGGAGGGGCGTCGCGCAGCCTGGTGTTGATGAGGAGACGAACGAAACCGCGAAAATGAACGCCCGTAGTATTTTTAGCAGAGCGGTTGCTGGTTGCCTACGAGATTCGCTTAGGCGTCGCGGTGAACGACGCGCTCCGCCAAGGTCTCGAGGACTTCACTGTAAACCGAACGGGGCAAGCAGCCAAGGGCCGCGGCGGCCCGGCCAGCAAATTCCTCCGCGCGGCGTCGGGCATACGCGATGGCGCCGCTTGCGTACAGTTCGCTCGCCAAGAGCTGGCGCGGGAGAGGACCGGGGCTGTGCAACAAGCGCCGCAGCCGTTCGATGCCGTCGTGCGAGCTGTGGCGGATGTGCCAAATGAGCGGCAAGGTCATTTTCTGCTGTTGCAGGTCGGTTCCGAGGGACTTTCCCACGGCATCCTCCCGGCCAACGAGATCGAGCACGTCGTCGGCAATCTGGAAGGCGAGACCGAGCTTGAGGCCGTAGCGCGCGAGCGCGCGGCGCTGCGGCGGCGGGGCGCCCCCGACGAT
>JANWVS010000374.1 GCA_025056835.1 Gemmataceae bacterium
GTCCACGTTGTGGCGGCCTGATGGACGTGGCCTACGACTGGTCGCGGCTGCCACTGCCACGGTCGTTGCGCGACTTCGAGGCCAAGTGGGCCCAGCGTACCAATCCGCTGTGTTTCTCGGGCGTCTGGCGGTTCCGCGAGCTGCTGCCCTTCGTGCCGCCAGAACAGGTTTTGACGATTGGCGAGGGGCAAACCATTTTACAGCGGGCCGATGCCGTGGCCAGCTACGTCGGTGTATCGCCCGGTCGACTGTACTTGCAGTACGAGGGCATGAACCCCTCCGGCAGCTTCAAAGACAACGGCATGACCGCAGCATTTACTCACGCCCGCATGGTCGGCGCCCGCCGGGCGGCGTGTGCCTCCACTGGCAACACCAGCGCCTCACTGGCTGTGTTTTGTTCTGCCACCGGGCTCATGCGGGCGATCATCTTCATCGGCTCCGGCAAAATCTCGTACGGCAAGCTGGCCCAAGCGCTCGACCACGGCGCGCTCACTGTGCAAATTGCCGGCGATTTCGATGATGCGATGCAACGGGTCCAGCAGGTCGCACATAAGCTGGGCATCTATCTGGTCAACAGCATCAATCCCTTCCGCCTCGAAGGGCAGAAAACGATTATGTATCGCATTCTCGAGGCGCTGCGCTGGGAAGTGCCGGACTGGATCGTCGTCCCCGGGGGAAACCTGGGCAACGTCAGCGCCTTCGGTAAGGCGTTCATCGAGCTGACGGAGTTGGGGCTGATCCAACGGCCGCCGCGCCTGGCGGTCATCAACGCCGCTGGGGCCAATACCTTTTATCAACTCTTCGAGCGACACGGCCTGCGCTGGAATGACGGTCGGCCCGATCAGAAGTTGATCGACGGCTACTACGCCGCCCTCGACGCCGAAAAGATTCGCGCCGCCACCATTGCCAGCGCGATCGAAATCAATCATCCGGTCAATTTGCCGAAGGCGCTACGGGCGCTCGATCGCTGCGGCGGCGTGGTCCGCGAAGCGACGGACCAGGAAATCCTCGACGCCAAGGCCAAAGTAGGGGCCGGCGGCCTGGGCTGTGAACCGGCCTCGGCGGCGAGCGTGGCCGGGGCGCGTAAGCTGCGCCGCGAAGGCGTGATTGCCCCCAGCGACCGCGTCGTTTGCGTACTGACCGGCCATCAACTCAAGGATCCCACCGCTACCGTCGCCTATCATAGCACCGACCAGAAGACGTTCGACGAGGTACTGGGCCATCGCGGCGTGCGCCGGGCGACCTTCGCCAACCGCGCCGTCCAAGTGCCCAACGATTTGGACGAGATCATCAAGGCGATCGAATTGTACTCGTGATGGTGCCTCGTCGGAAGACCCGCTAGAATGAGTCCAGCGCCGCGGGGAGCCGCCGCCGGCTCGCCGTCGCGCTGCGACCGACCCTTGCCTTGAGCGCGGGCGATTTGGTTGAGGTCCCGGTAGCGAATGACGAGAGCAACCGACATGAAAACCATCATCGCCGTCAACGGCGCCTGCGGCCGCATGGGCCAACGGCTCATCCACCTGGCACGCGAGGATGCCACGTTGCAACTCGGCGCCGCGCTCGAAGCGGCCGAGAATCCCTGGCAGGGGCGCGACGTGGGCGAAGTTGCCGGCCTGGGGCCGATCGGCACGCTGGTGACGACAACGATTCCCGTGAGTCAACGCATCGATGTCGTCATCGACTTTTCGGTCCCCGAAGCAACCTTGGCGGTGCTGCGGACCTGCGTCGAACGCAAGCTGCCCGTGGTCGTGGCGACGACCGGTTTCAGCCCGGCCCAGCGCGCCGAAATCGAAGCCGCTGCCCATCACACGGCGGTGTTGTTGTCGCCGAACATGAGCCTGGTGGTTAACGTCTTGTTCAAGCTCGTGCGCCAAGCGGCGGCGGCGCTCAAGGACAAGGGCTTCGACGCCGAAATCATCGAACGCCATCATCGCTTCAAGAAAGACGCCCCATCGGGCACGGCTCTGCATTTCGCCAAGATCATCCAGGATGAATGGGGCCAACTGGCGCTGCGGCACGGCCGCGAGGGGCTTGTTGGGGAACGACCCAGCCGCGAGATCGGCATCCACGCTGTGCGCTCCGGCGACAACGTCGGTGAGCACACGATCATCTTCAGCACCTTGGGCGAAACGATGGAGCTGGTCCACAAAGGACACAGCCGCGACGCTTACGCCCGCGGGGCCTTGTTGGCGGCAAAGTTTCTGGCCAACCGCCCCGCCGGGTGGTACACCATGGACGACGTCTTAGGACTGTAAACAGCACAGAAGCCGGGGCCGCGCCGGACAAGCTCCCCGACTGCTGGGAGCGGATGGGGATCGTGCCGCGGCACGCGGAGGTCCGAACCATGTCTGTACTCATACTGTTGGCAGCGCTCGTGCCGGCCGACGTCTCCTCTGGCCCGCCGGTCGGAGAGAAAATCGGCGACTTTCGGGTCCTCGGCGTTACCGGGCCGCAGGCCAACAAAGAGTTCCAACCCATCGCCGAGGGCAAAGGCAAAGTGACGATGTTGCTGTTTGTGCAAAAGATCACGCGGCCGGCGCTTCAATTGCTTCGACCGATCGACGATTACGCGGCTCAGCAAGAGAAGCTCAACGCCCACATCGTCTGGCTGACGGGCGACAAGGGAAACAAGGACGAGACCAAGGCGTTTCTCGAGCAGGCCAGGAATTCGTTGAACTTGCAGGTGCCTGTAAGCATCTGCCTCGAAGGCGATGCCGGCCCAGCGGCTTATGGACTCAACGACCGGGCGGCGATCACGATTCTCGTCGCCAAGGACGGCAAGGTCGTCGCCAACTTCGCTTATGCTGACCCCAATGCGACCGTGGCCAAAGAGGTCATCGGCGGCATCGCCAAGGCCCTGGGCAAGCAGCCGCCCAAGACGCTCGATCGTCCCGGCCGGCCGACAGCGGAATTCCGCAACGAATTGCTCCCCTTGCTGCGGCGCTTGCTCGACAAGGAAATCGACGAAGCGGGCGTCCAACGCACCGTGGCGGCGATCCAGAAATGGATGGGCGACGATGCCGAAAAGCGTAGGCAGCTTCAGGCGGCGGCGCAGCGAATCCTATCGCAAAACCTCGCCAACGAGATCGCTGCGGCGGCGTTGAAGAAGCTGGCCGACCAGTAGTGCGAGCCACGCCCCGCCGACTTCCCCTGATGCCGCCGAACTGGCACGCCGTTGGAGTCGGCCCGGAGGGATACCGCGCTTCAGTTGCGCGATGCCGCGCTGTTCGCCGGGGCGGGGGCCAGCGGCTCGATGCGGAGGTCGTCAAAATACACCGTCCCGAGGCCGGTGAGGGCTAAGGTCACTTGGATGGTGCCGGAAGGAGGCACACGGCGGTACAGCGTGAATTTCTTCCATGGCGTCGGCTCGGAAAGCCGAATGGCAAGCGGTTCGCCGCCGGCGCTGTCGTACAACAGGGCGCCGTCGGACGACGCGGTGATCGGCACGGGAATGCAAATCCACCCCGACACTTGGACCAGACTGCCGGGCGGTAACGGCACCGCCGGACTGGTGAGGGCCACGAGGGTACGTTCGAGGGCCAGCGGCGCGGCC
>JANWVS010000375.1 GCA_025056835.1 Gemmataceae bacterium
AACAGCAATTATCTGCCGCGGCAGCTTTGGTTCCTGGAGCCGAACGGCAACGAGGTCACCTGGGACTTTCCGCGTGTGACTTCGCCGGCCAACGTCAGTGCCCATGATTTCGCCCATCCCCAGCTTCCCGCCGGTTGGACGTTCGATACCGTGCCGTTGCAGCAAAATCCGCCGCCGCGCGTGCTCCGCAACAACAACACCAACAGCGGCCAATAGAGTCGGCCCGGAGCCGCTGCCGCCCGATTGCCCGTCGCAAGAAGCATTTCCTTCAGGCGATGACGGCGCGTACTTCTTCGGGGTGGAGAAACGCCATGTTCATCACCAGCATGATGAGGGCGAAGGTCTGTAAGCCCATGAACAAGCCGATGACGCCGTGCAGCAGGATGGCCGAAGCGAGCATGACCCACCGGCCATTGGGGTTCCAGACGACGAACGGATAGGAGATTTCGAAGGCCAGCGTGAAATACGCCCCGCCGGTCAGGAGAATTTCAAAAATCAGCTGGTTGCTGCCGACGGTGCGCAGCAGCCAATCGTAGACGGCCCAGTTCATCGGCGCGAACTCGAAATTGGCCAGCACATTCCACAAGGCGGTACCATTCCACCAGGCCGGCCCCTGCAACTTCGACAGTCCCGCGATGCCGTAAATGATGCAGAGGTGGACTTGCAGCAGTCGGATGGCGACGTTGGCGGAGATGGTCGGCAGCGGCGGGGAAACACCATCGTCGCCTTGGCCGCGGCCGTTCCACCACCGCGACAACCAACGATCCAACGACAGGGCGGCGCCGCTCGGTCCGATCGCGAGATAGGTCAACAAGATCACAATCATTTGATCGGCGCCGAAAAGGACGGTGTGG
The DNA here is from genome assembly GCA_025056835.1 of Gemmataceae bacterium. Classification (GTDB taxonomy): domain Bacteria; phylum Planctomycetota; class Planctomycetia; order Gemmatales; family Gemmataceae; genus JANWVS01. Next base: position 855 of record JANWVS010000375.1, read on the forward strand.
TTGCGGTGAACGTAGTTGAGATACGCAAACCACGCCAGCACCGAGGTGACGCGCGTGCCGAGGCCGAGGGTGAACAGCAGCACAACGACCAGGAACAGGCCGTGCACCGTCGATCGCCAAAAGGGATCGTGAATATGGAAATAAACGGAAAAGGTGGAGGCGCCGCGGGCGTAGACCCGCCGCGGATCGACGCCGAAGCGCTCAATGTGGTCGTGGATTTTTTTCATCTCGTCGACCGACTCGGGGTAGGGCGGCGGCATCGGTACCCGGTAGGTCTCGAAGTATTGCACCAAGAAGCTCCATTCTTTCTCGTTCTTCGGCGGCGGCAGCCCCAGCAGGCGCAAGTCGATGCCATATTGGTAGCGAAAATCGTCGCAGTATTTCAATTCGATGGGGGTCTTCGGAAAAGGCGGCAGGGGCCATTCGCCGAATTTGTCCAGATAGTCTTTGAAGTACTTCTCTTCCTCCAGGGAGGCCGGCGGCCGCGACGGATTCTCGTGTCCGCTCAGCGGCGGCACCTGGTAGGGACGCTCATAAAGCTGTTCATCGCAGTACTTCTGGTCGATCCATCCCTCCGGCCCGGCGAAATCGGACAGCGTAAAACTGTAGGCGATGAGCGTGTACAGGGTCAACGCCCCGGTCAGCACGCGGATGGCGGCCAAAACGAGCGGATCGCGCGGCGTGAACCAGAAGGCATTCCAGGCGTCCCACGCCTGGCGCCACATCGGTTTCTTGGCAGCAGCGGTTGACGCAAGCATGGTCGGCTCTCCCTAGGCGGCGGAGAAGGCAGCGCTTATGGTTCCGGATTACCTTGGTCGTCGACCCACACAAAAGCCGCGCCGTGGTAGACACGCCGCCAATAACGGTCGCCGGCATGGCGCCGTGCCCAATCGTAAATGGGGGCGAAGCGGTCGTTGCTGCGGTCGCGGTCGCGTAAGATCGGCAGCTGCCAGTACAAAAAAGGGTCGTCCTCCGGCGTCAGCAATCGGCCATCCGGAGCATACTCTCCCAGGAAAATCGGCGAATAAAATTCAGGATCCGTTGCCGGCCAACCGCGCAGGAAGTTATGCCAGCTCGGTATCCGATGAATGACGCGGTACATCTTGACCGATTCGTACGTGCGTTCGGGGTGCGTCCGCTGATGTTCGCCCAACACGTGACGGGCGTAGGATTCGATAACCCGCTTGATGTGTTGTTGCGGTCGCAAGTATTGTTGCGACGGGGCGATACCGGGGTGCAGCGGCACCAGCAACTCTTTCGGGGAAGGCCCTTTGCCCACGATCGCCACCTTCTTGGCCCCCTCCGGTGACCGAGCCAGGCGCCGCTCGAGAATTTTTTGGAAATACTCCCCTTCCGTCGGGATCACGTCTGCCGGCATCGTGTTCTCGGTGAGCGACAACATGCGGTAAAATTCGAGGGCGGTTTTGTGGCCATGGCGGCCGTCGTCGCCGAGACGCGGCACCTTGTACCAATGCCCAGCTCTCTCGCCGTTGGCGTCGAGATACTGGAGATAGAACCACAGGTAGCTCGGCGGCCCCGGCTCCGGCGCATAAAAGTGGTAGGCGTTGTTCATGTACAAAAATTCCAGGTATGGCCGATAGATGCGCGTCCAAATCTGGCCGACGAGCCACGGCGTGTACCCTTGTCCGAATGCCGCGGTTGTGATCCCGCCAAAGTGGAAAAGAATCAGGCCGCTGATCGTCAAGCGTTGCGTGAGGCTGTCGGCGGCAGTCAAGGCGGCGCCGAAGATCAACACCCAACCGCTGACGAACCAGAAACGTTGGATCGTGAATTGGTTGAAGGTCGATTCGGGGTCCGGATTGGTCAGCGCATAGGCAGCCGCGAAAGCGCAGCCGGCTCCCACCAACAAAGCTAAGCAGGCTTCGTCGAGCCGCTCCAAGCAGGTGGCCGCCCAAGCCCGGCGCAAGCAGCGCCACGCAGCCGCGACACCGACCGGTGCCGTGAACAACCATAAGAGGAACGAAAGGCCGGGGCGGAAACCGACGAAATAGTACCCGCCCCAACTTGCGCAAAGATTGGCGGTCGTCGTGACAGCCAGCGAAACGAACACCCCAACGGCGATCAGCAGCCACTTTGCCGAGACTCCGGCCGCCGGGGCATGAAACCGCAAGACCACGCCGATGCCGACCAGCAGCAAGCTGAGCCAAACGATGCCGAGCCGCAACGGCTCCAGCGTTCCGCCGCCTAGTACCAACCAGGCAATCGCCGCCGCACACCCGAGCAGGCCGGACCACAGCCACAGCCACGGTCCGGCCAACCGCCACTTGGGTCGAATTGGGGTCGTTTCCGCCATTCCGCCACTCCTTGGGTCGTAGCGTTTCTCGAGCACTTACAAGAATACCCGACGGTGCACCGCGGTTGGGGTAACAGGCACGCAATCGGTGGGACGGTGAAGGTCTCGCTAAATGAACGCCCGACGCGACACTCCTTGCAAGCAAGTTCGCCCAAGTCATGCGGGGCAACGGAGTGGCGGCCGGTTTATCCCTACGGAATACTTTTCGCAGACCACCTATCTTGTCGGCATCCTTCAACTTTAGTAAAAAATCGTCACGTTGGTAAAGTGCCGAACGTAGGGAGGGCCGAGTTCGCCAAAGGCCTCACTCCTCCCAGTTTATTGTTGACTCGCGAGTCACCTAATTTTACTATCCACGGAGAAGGCAGTTTTGCATG
>JANWVS010000376.1 GCA_025056835.1 Gemmataceae bacterium
GGCGGCCAATGGTTTCCCGAGCTGGATCCGAATGTGCAATTGGCCGTGACGTGGGGGGAAACGGTCGGCGGCGCGGCCTTGCTTTTCGGTTTCTTGACCCGGCCGGCCGCGCTCGGTGTCGCGATCATCCAAGTCGGGGCGATTATTTTGGTCACCGGCAAACGCGATTTCATTGACATCAACACCTTGCCGGCCCATTTGCAACCGATGGCCCTGACGTTTCACGTCGGCTACGAATACAACGTCGCGCTGATCGCCATGTGCCTGGCCTTGTGTTTCAGCGGTGCCGGCCGGCTGTCGCTCGACTTTCTTTTGTTCGAACGCCGCCGACAGTCCGTATCCTCGGCCGTGGCGCCGTCGGGCAACCAGCCGCTTGGCCACCAGTAGGCCGCCGGCGTCTTGCTGTCGCAAAAGTGGATCGGCAGCGACGCGACATTCTCCCCTTGGCAACCGAGGCAGTTCGAAGCGGGTTAGTAAGAAACTTCGATGCCGAGGCTAAGCCACTGGGCCCAAAATTCCGTTTGGCGGAGCGTGCCGCGCGGAAAGGACGTCGGAATGCCGGGCGGTTGGATTTCGATCTGATTGCTCAGCTGCGAGCTGGAGCGGATCACGTTGATCATCTCGAAGATGCCGTAGCCGACGGTGAATTTGAGGTTTTCGTTGAGATTGATCCCCAGGTTGACGTTCAACTCCGGCACGAAGCAGACCTGAGTGGTGCGTTGGATGCCGGCGTTGGTCGATTGGACGTAGAAGCCTTCGTTGGCGACGTCAACGATGGTGCCGGTCGAATCGTCGCGGGTCACGGTTTGACCATGGGCCTTATACGTCTGGAAATTGGGGCCGACGGCCAACTTGCCGCTGAGTTCCAGCGACAGACGATCGATTCGCCAGCGGCCGACGATTCCGAGCTGGCCGCCGATGAACTCGTTGTAGGTAGTGATCGTGTCCCGGAAGGTATAGGATTGGCCGGAGCCGAGGGGTAAGTCCTGGGCGAAGTCGTTGTTCTGGTACTTTTCGTCTAAGCGCAGCCAGCGGGCGCCGGCGACGACGAACATGACCGGGCCGGTATAAGCTGGGGCACCGCTGGCATTCCATTTGAAGTTGGCTTCGGCGCCCATGAGGCGGGTGTAGAAATTATCCTGCGCGCCGCCGCGGAGGACTGCTTCAAGGGCTCGCGGGTCGGCGTTTGGGAGGTTGCTGATCGGATCGACGTAAGGACGTGAGATGACCGGTACGCCGTCATCGTCGGAGGTGCGGCCGAAGATAAGGCGCCGCTGTTCCATGATCATAAACGATGTGTCGAAGCTGAGCACTTCCGGGTCGACCAGCCAATAACAGTAGGTCAAGCGAAAGGCATTGCTGGCGCCAGGGGAGGTTTGGGTGCCGTGGAGGATCCGCGTGCCGGGTTGACCAATGCCGCCTGGGATAGGATCAGCCGGATCCCCGGTGGTGACGAGAATCGGCGTCCGATGGCCGCGATACCATAGGATGAGATACTCCAGGTTCACGGAACTGACGAACGGCAAGTAGGTGCCTTCGCCGTTGCTGGTGAAGGCATTGTAACGCGCCGAGCTTGCGTCAAGCCCGGGCGGCTCTCCCGCATCCGGGGCGCCGGGGCCGGTGGGAACGGGAATTCCTGGTCCAATGGGAGCCGGTGGTGCTGGGACGCCCGGGTTGGACACCGGCGGCCGCACGGTTGGATCACCGCCGGGTTGGGCAGTGAGGACGAAAGGCGGAACCATGCCTGATGGGCCAATCGGCGTCGGCGGCTGCATCTGCTGGGCCGTCAAGGCCGAGCCGAGTCCAAGCCATGCAACCACTCCAGCGGCCATCTTCCAGCGTCGTGCCATGGTTCCCTCGCTCCGTCGCCACCCGACTTCCAGCCGCCGGACATCGCATTCCTGCCGACGGCGAGTCTACGGACACCAACATTATCGGCGTCAAAGGCCGCATTCTTGATTCCTTTGATAGAAACGGCAAATTTTCCCCAGCTTCGTGCCCGGTTCGACCTCTTCCCGCCTGTTTGTCCAGTTTGCGGCAAATCGCCATAATAACGACATGAATCCGAATTGGCGCAATCGGTACGAAGTCATGGTGGACGCCGCCCGCCAGGCTGGTCGATTCGCCATGGGTTATTTCGATCGCGAAGTTGCCATCCAATGGAAAGCCGACCAATCGCCGGTCACGGTCGCCGACCAAGGGGCCGAGCATTTACTGCGAACGACATTGCTCGGCCGCTTTCCGACCGATGGTTTCCTCGGCGAAGAATCGGGAAGTGTGCCGGGAGAATCGGGTTATCGTTGGATCATCGATCCAATTGACGGCACGCGCAACTTCGTCCGCGGCATACCGATTTGGGCTACGTTGGTTGGACTGGAGTATCGCGGAGAAGTGATCGCATCGGTTGCCGAGGCGCCGGCCATGGGACAGACATTTCACGCCTTGCGCGGTCACGGCGCCTTTCGCGGCGAACGACGCTTGCTGGTTTCGACGGTAGCCAATCTCGACGAAGCTCATGTGTACTATTCCAGCCTCACGTGGTTCGCCCAGGCTGGCCGGGAGACGCAATTTCTCAATCTGCTGCGAAGCACGCAGCGGCAGCGCGGCTTCGGCGATTTCTACGGATTTATCCTGGTGGCTCAAGGCTCCGGCGAACTAATGATCGACCACGGCGTTCACGCTTGGGACCTGGGGGGGCTGGTCGCCATCATCGAAGAAGCCGGGGGGAAAATCACCGCCTGGGACGGCAAGTACAACATCGAGCGCTCGGATGTCGTTGCCAGCAATGGTTTGGTCCACGAAGCTGCCTTGATGATGTTAAACGCTTGAGCGCCCCAAGAAGACCTGCCGCGCGTCGGCAGGGTGGCGATAGCTGTCGTCCTTCGAGAATAACCATGGAGCATCCTCCTGAAGTGCCCCGGACCGTCGAATGGGTCGAGCAGTCTGATCAAAAACCGTTGGTGCGCCTCCTTGACCAAACTCGCTTGCCGGCGGAGATCGTATTTCGCGACTGTCGCCGCGTTGGCGACATCTGGCTGGCGATTCGCGAGTTGGCGGTTCGGGGCGCTCCAGCCATCGGCATCGCCGCGGCCATGGGTCTGGCCTTGGAAACCTACCATTTCGACAGTCCAACGAACGACCCCCGGCGGTTCTTACAACAGCTCGGGGCGGCCGCCGACTATCTGCGCACCAGTCGGCCGACCGCGGTCAATTTGTTCTGGGCATTGGACCGACTGCAAAGCCGCGCGGAGTCGGTCGCTGGGTCATGTTCCCTGCCCTACCTGCGTCGATTGCTGCGCGACGAGGCCCTGGCCATCGAGGCTGAAGATCGAGCGACCTGTCTGGCAATCGGTCGCAACGGCGCGGCCTTGATCCCCCATGGCGCCGGCGTCTTGACGCATTGCAATGCCGGCAGCTTGGCGACCGCGGGGTTGGGCACAGCCTTGGCGGCGATTTACGTCGCCCAGCAGCAAGGAAAGCGCGTCCGCGTGTTCGTCGATGAAACTCGCCCGTTGCTGCAAGGAGCGCGA
>JANWVS010000377.1 GCA_025056835.1 Gemmataceae bacterium
GTTGGGAGGGGGGTAATAGGTCTCTTTCAGCGGGGCGGGAAAGAGACCGGCGCCGTCCTTGTACAGGTGCGTGTTGTAATGTTTGGCCGAGACCTGCTTGCCCAGGAAAAACGCCACCCCGCCTCCTTCTTTGACGAAGTTTTCCAGGTTCGCCTGTTGCTTCGCGTTCAGTTCCGGCACGTTGAGCAGGAAGATCGTCGGGTATTTCGCCAGGTCGGAGCGCTCCAGCGCCTTTTCGGCTTGACCGCCGGCCAAAACGTCGCCGTATTCCACCTGGTAGCTGGCCCCGGGGACCGACATGATGGCGGTCTCCAGGAAAAAGCTGTCCTTGTTTTCCAACCGACCTTTGGCGCCTTCGCCGTCGATGACCAGGATCGGTACCTTTTCGCGGATTTCGACGGCTGCGTAACGCACGTTGTCGGCGGCCAGGCCGTCGCCGTCGAGATCGCGCAGGTCGCGGCTCTTCAAGCGGGCCGTGATCTGCGCGAAGTACGGCTCATTGGCTTTCAGCTGCGGGGTGAACCGCATCTCGAACGTGACCAGCAGACTGCTGAACGGCGAGATCCGCACCGGCATCGGCGGGTGGAAGTCGATGTCTTCGCGTTCGTGGCCGGCCTCGTCCTCGATGCGGAGGTGGACTTCGCTTTCGCGGCCGCTGTAGTTGATGATCGTCGCGGCGAAGCTCACGGGCATGGCTTTGCCGGCGACCCGCGTGCCGGCCCGGAAGTCCGCGATGCCGACATTGTCGTGGGCCAGCGGCAGCGGCTGACCGGCGGCTCGCTCCGGCAAGGCCGTGTCGTAGAGAAACAGCTTCAGCTCGCGATGATGGTCGACCAGCCCTCGCAAGGCTTCGTACAAGGCGCTGCCTTCCTTATCGGACCAATCCCGGTGGCGAAAGTCGCTGAACAGATACACCGACGGCCGACTTTCCGGGTTGTTGTCGACGATCTGCTGGACTTTCTTGACGCCCTGGATGAGGCTGACATGCAGCAGCGTCGGCTCGAGGGCCTTGATCGACGTTTCGATTTCGTCGACGTAGCGTTTGTCGAAATGCTCGTAGCTGTCGGGAACGAAATCGGGATCGGTCGCCAGCTTCGACAGCGGCACGATCAAGAGCCGCTCCTTGGTGTTGGCCGCCGCCAGTTTCTTGACGACCTTGTCCAGGACTTCCTTTTTGGCCTTGTCGAAGCAGCTGGGCTGGTTGGCGTCGCGGAGCTGGTCGGTCATGCTCAGCGAGTCGTCCAGAAGCACGACGTGCAGCCCGGTCTTGGCCGCGAAATCCGCAAACGAAATCCCCACGAAGCGCATGACCAGCAGGCCGACGAGGGCCACGAGCAGGCAGCGCAAGGCCAGCAGGAGCAACTGCTCGATGATGAGCCGGCGGCGATTGCGCTTTTGGGCCTTGAGCAGAAACTCCATCGCCGCCCAGCGGATGCGCTTGAAGCGCATGCGGTTGATGAGGTGAATGATGATCGGCACGCTCACCAGGGCCGCTGCGGCCGCGAAATAGCCGGGGTTGGCGAAAAGGTCGAACATGTCTTATCCACCAAGTTGGCCGGCACACCGGTTCGCCGGCTCACTGCTTGGCCTTCAGCAGCGCCGTGCGGTGGTGCAGGAACTTCGACAGCACGGCGTCGAGGTACTCGCGCGTATGCACCAATTGATAGTCGATGCCGCGACGGGCACAGCCGCGGCGCACTTCCACTAAATACTCCTGCAAGGCTTCCAGGTAGCCGTCGCGCAACGACCGCGGATCGCACAACACTTGTTCGAGCAGCTCCATGCCTTCAAAGCGGGTGGTGCCGGCGAACGGAAAGGTCAGCTCTTCCTCGTCGAGCACGTGGAACAGCAGAATGTCGTGTTTGCCGTGCCGCAACATCTCCAAGCCGCGAAACAGCGGCGGCCGATCGACCAGCAGGTCGGAGACGATGATGACCATGCCTCGGCCGGGGGCGTTCTCGGCCACGCGCCGCAGGATTTTTTCGATGTCGGTCTTGTCGCGCGGTGTGCTGATGTGCAGCGACTTGACGATGGCATCGATGTGCGTGTGCTGGCTGCGCGCCGGCACCGTGTGCCGCACGTCTTCGTCGAACGTCATGCACCCCACCGAATCCTGCTGGTGCAGGAGCATGTAGGCCAGGCAGGCCGCGATCGTGCAGGCGTAATTGTACTTGTTGAGCGGACCGTTGCCGTAGTGCATCGACGCGCTGACGTCGACCACCAGATGGGCGCGGAGGTTCGTCTCCGCCTCGTATTGCTTGATGTAAAACTTGTCGGTCTTCGACCAGACCTTCCAGTCGAGGTGGCGGATGTCGTCACCCATCGCGTAATCGCGGTGCTGAACAAACTCGACGGAATGGCCGAAAAACGGACTCTTGTGCATCCCCGTCAGAAAGCCTTCGACGGCCCGCTTGGCGCGCAGATCGAGCCGCGAAATGCGGGCGATCGTGTCCGGATCGAGAAAACGGCGGGGATCTTCAGTCTTGACGGCCACAAATACCCTCCCCCCTCTTCCCCCGAGAAGCGACGGCTAACCCGGCGGAACGAGAGGTGTCGTGCTTCACGAGGCGAAGATCTTCTTGAAGCGCTCGTCGCGGGTCAGTTCGCCTTCGCGGCTGGGAGTTTCCTTGAGGAGTTTCTCAATCACGGTGTCCGAGGTGATCCCTTCCGAGGCCGCGGTGAAATTGGTCAGAATCCGATGCCGCAACACCGGATGGGCCAACGCTTGGATGTCGTCCGTTTGCACGTGCGTGCGGCCGTACAGCAAGGCCCGGGCTTTGGCTCCCAGGATCAAGAACTGCACGGCCCGCGGCCCGGCACCCCACGACAGCCACTCCTTGATCCACCCCGGCACGCCCGGTTCGCTGACGCGCGTCTGCCGCACCAGCGCCAAGGTGTAATGGATCACATGGTCCGTCACCGGCACCCGCCGCACCAGGCGTTGCAGGTCGAGGATCGTGTTGCCGTCCAGCACCGGTTGCAAATCTTCGTGAATCAGCGAGGTCGTCCGCCGGGCGATCTCGAATTCCTCCTGGAACGACGGATACCGGACAAAGACCTTGAACATGAAGCGGTCTTGTTGGGCCTCCGGCAAGGGATAGGTGCCCTCCTGCTCGATCGGGTTCTGCGTGGCCAACACGAAGAACGGGTCTTGCAGCTTGTGGCGGACGCGGCCCACTGTCACTTGGCGTTCTTGCATCGCCTCCAACAGCGCCGCCTGGGTTTTGGGCGGAGTGCGGTTGATCTCGTCGGCGAGGATGACGTTCGCAAACAGCGGCCCCGCCAGGAACTTGAACTCCCGGTGGCCCGTGCTGCGGTTCTCTTCGATCACTTCCGTCCCGGTGATGTCCGAGGGCATCAGGTCGGGAGTGAACTGGATGCGGCTGAAATCCAACGACAGGCAGCGCGCCAACGTCGAGATCATCAACGTCTTCGCCAGGCCCGGCACACCTTCGAGAATGCAGTGCCCCCGGCTGAACAACGCGATCAACAACTCTTCGATGACCTGGTCCTGCCCGACGATCA
>JANWVS010000378.1 GCA_025056835.1 Gemmataceae bacterium
GACCAGGATGTTGCTCGGCTTGATGTCGCGGTGAATCAGTCCGGCCTGATGCGCGTGTTGCAGGCCCAGTGCCGCCTGGTGGATGTAATGACAAGCGCGGCTGACGTCGAGCGGACCGGAAGCCTTCACGATGTCTTGAAGGCTGGCGCCGTCGACGTACTCCATTACGAGGAAATGCAACGATTCGTCTTGGTCGATGTCGTAGGCGTGGACGATATTGGGATGATCCAAGGCGGCCACCGCCCGAGCCTCGCGGTAGAACCTTTCCCGCGCCGATTCATCCTGGGCCTTGGCCGTCGGCAAGACCTTGACAGCCACCCGGCGGCGCATCAGTTTGTGTTCGCAGAGGTAAACGCTGGCCATGCCGCCTTGGCCGAGGCGCTCCAATACCTTGTATTTGCCGATCGTGAAGCGCCGCCACTTGCCCTGGAGGATTTGTTCCGCCTGAAAAGCCGTCAGCACGCCGTCGCGAACCAGCAGGCCGGCCGTTTCGGTCGGCTTGGCCGGCAAACCGGACGACTTCGCCTTGGTCAACCAGACGTCGAAGCGTTTCTCGTCTGCGACGCCGCTCTTACGGACCAGATCGAGGAATTCGTCGGTGGTGACGGGAGCAGCCATTCCAATTCATCCTGCGGGCGGTCCGGATTCGCAACCAGGTGCTTACATCAGTCCGACAACTCCGGCGCACTCTACTATAGGTCATCCCGGGACGGAGAGGAAAAAAAATGCCGCCGTCCCTGGGCGCATCTCCTTCGCGAACGGGCTGCTGCTATTCTAGGCATCGGCAGAAGAGAATCGAAGAGATTTTTCATTTCGCGGCTTCTTTAGGGCGGAATGGTTCTCGCTGTTGCTCGGCCCGTGCCGTAACCATTTGGCCGACATGCACCTTGCGCGGAAACCATCCCCCTAATCCGATGCCGCCACACGGCGAATCCCTGCCGAGCCGACCTGCGCCAAGCGGAACCGGCGCCGGCGTTTTCCTCCTATTTTCCGCGGTTTAGCTCTTCCATGCACAACTCGGCTGGTTTATAATCCATTCTTCGGCCATGTCGTCTCCAGGGGGTTTGCCATGTTATCTCGCTCAATCCGCCGCACCGCTTTCGCTCAGAAGGGTCGTCGTCTCTTCTTGGGAGTTGAACGTCTTGAAGACCGGTTGACCCCCGTCACCACGGTCACTGACCTGACTGGGGGGCTGACGCCGACCGCCTTGGTGCAAACATTGCTCGGCCAAGGCGTGCAAGTCTCCAATGTTGTCTACCGCGGTACCAATGTGTCCGCCGGCCGCTTTACCGGCGGACAAAACTCCGTCGGCTTCGACGAAGGTATCATCCTCAGCTCCGGCGCCGCCAATGCTGTCATCGGCAACAACAACAACTCCAGCGGCGGATTCGCCAACAATGTTACTTCCGGCAACGCCGCGCCGGGCGACCCTGACCTCAATGCTCTAGTCGCACCGGCAACGACGTTCGATGCCACCGTGTTGGAATTCGATTTCATTCCCGCCGGCAACACGTTGACCTTCAAATACGTCTTCGCGTCGGAAGAATATCCTGATTTCGTCGGCACCGCCTTCAACGATGTCTTTGCGTTTTTCCTCAACGGCCAAAATGTCGCCCGGATACCCAACACGAATATCCCGGTGTCGATCAACAACGTCAACGCGCAGAGCAATTCGCAATTCTTTGTCGACAACTATTCGAGCAACACTCCCGCGCGGCAAATCACCATGGACGGCTTGACCGTCGTTCTCACCGTGACCGCCAACGTCAATGCCGGCCAGGTCAACCGCATCAAACTCGCCATCGCCGACACCGCCGACAGTGCTTTGGACTCCAACGTGTTCATTCAATCCGGCAGCTTTACGTCCCTTGCCCCGCAACCGCCGGTCGTAAAAATCTACAATCCGGTGCGCTTCCGCTACAACAAGGCCACGGATACCTTCGAAGGCATCTTCACGGTGCTCAACAAGGGCACGAGTGCCATCGACGGGCCGACTTACATTCTGCTGAAAAATCTTCCCAACGGCGTCACTCTCGCCGGAGGCAGTGGAGCGGTCCTCACCGGAGCCATTCCATATTTGACCATCGCGAACACCATTCCGCCCGGCAAGACGGCCAAGCTCAAGATCGTCCTGAATAATCCGCTCAAGCAGCCGCTCAGCCCGTTCTACATCGTCAACAACCTGGAATTCAGCACGACCGCTCCGGCGCCGGCCAATTAGCTCCGCGCAGGCATGGCCGTGGCGCCGTCGGCGCCGCGGCGGCGGTGCGTGGGTGGCAGCGTTACTTCGCTCGGACCGTCGCCGCGCGCCGCCCTTTGTTCGGCGCGCGCTTTTTGCCTTCGTGCCGCGCCAGGGCCGCTTCGATGAAGCTGCGAAACAACGGGTGCGCCCGCGTCGGTTTCGACTTGCATTCGGGATGGCATTGCACCGCCAGAAACCAGGGATGGTCGCGCAGCTCGATCACCTCGACCAGCTGGCCGTTGGGACTGGTGCCCGTCACCTCGAGGCCATGAGCCGCGAATTGCTGGCGGTACTGATTATTGAACTCATAACGGTGGCGATGGCGCTCATGCACCACCAACGTGCCATACGCCTTGTGGGCCTTGCTGCCGGCCACCAGCTGTTGCGGGTACGAGCCGAGTCGCATCGTACCCCCCTTGTCGGTGATGGCGAACTGTTCATCCAACATGCACACGACCGGATGACGCGTCTCGCTGTCGAATTCTGTGCTGTTGGCGTCTTTCAAACCGACGACATTGCGGGCAAACTCGATGACCGCGCATTGCAAACCCAGGCAGATGCCGAAGAACGGCACCTTCCGCTCGCGGGCGTAACGAATCGCCTCGATCTTCCCCGCCGAACCGCGATAGTCGAATCCCCCGGGCACCAACACGCCGTCGACGCCGCTGAGCACTTTTTCCGCTCCTTCGCGTTCGATCTCTTCGGCTTCCACTTTGCGCACCAGCACCCGCGTGTTCAGGGCGATCCCCGCATGATCGAGCGCTTCGTAGATGGATTTGTAGGCGTCGTGGTGGCGGATGTATTTGCCCACCACCGCCACTGTCACCTCATGGGCCGGGTTCTTGATGCGTTGCAGCATCTGCCGCCAAGCAGTAATGTTGAGCGGCTTCGCCTTCAGGCGCAACCGGTCCACGATAAGTTCGTCCAGCTTGTTCTCCACGAGACTGACGGGAACCTCATAGATGCTCAGTTCCTTGTCGCGCTCCTCGATGACGGCGCGCGGCTCCACATTGCAGAACAAGGCGATCTTGCCGATCTCTTCGGCACCAAGCGGCCGTTCGGTGCGGCAAATCAGAATGTCGGGTTGAATCCCAATTTTACGGAGTTCCCCAACGGAGTGTTGCGTCGGTTTCGTCTTCGATTCCCCTGCTGCTTTGAGGTAGGGAACCAAAGTCAAATGGATGTACAAGCAATTGTGCTTACCAATATCTAATGCAAATTGTCGGATGGCCTCGAAGTAGGGCATTCCCTCAATATCACCAACGGTTCCGCCGATTTCGGT
>JANWVS010000379.1 GCA_025056835.1 Gemmataceae bacterium
CAGAGCGCACTTCACACTGGTGCCGTTGATTCGTAGACCGGTGCGACTGCCGCAATCGCGGACCCGCCAACCGGTGCTGCTTCGATAAAACAGGCAGTGAACGGCGGATATTTCTGCGGCGTCCAGAAGCACGTCGCAGCCGCGTGCGCGTCCCAGAGCGATCACGTCCTTATCGAGTAACCGCGGTTTTTTGTCCGGCCCGCCGTGAACTGGCACCAGGGAAGGCCAAAGGTCCGGGTGAGAATCGCGTTTCCAACTCATTGTCGCACTCGGGGAGAAAGGCGCATCAAAAGTGGTGCTTCGCGAGAATCGCGGTCGCTGCTTCCCGTCCGCACTCGCGAAACGCCAGGGATAATCAACCATAGCTTAAAATTCACGGCGGCGCGGACTCCTTGCGGTCCGGGGACGGCTTTCTATAATGACACTGACTTTCCACTGGCTGGGCGGTGAAACCATGCGCACTTGGCTACGCAATGTCACGACGGCGGTCCGCACGGTCGCGCAAGGGCTGTGGATCACGTTATGGTATTTTTTCCAAACCTATCGGCGCAAAGCATTTACGCAGCATTTTGAATATCCGGAGTTGCCGGTCCCTGTGAAGCCTCGGTACCGTGGTTTTCACCGCTTCGACCTGACGACGTGTATCGGGTGCGACAAGTGTGCTCGCGCGTGTCCCGTGGACTGCATTTATATTGATAAAATCAAGAACCCCGTCGGCAAAGGGTTTCGGGTCAACGGCTTCAAGATCGATTACACCAAATGCATGTTTTGTGCACTGTGCGTTGATCCCTGTCCGGTCGATTGCATCTTCATGGGCTCAACCTATGATCAGAGCTGTTACAGCCGCGACGGTTGCATCGTTGACTTCGCCAAGTTGCCGCTGGAGCTAGCATGGGGGCAGGCGTCGCTCAACCCGACGGCGATTGCGGCCTCAAAACTGCAAACCGAACCGGTATGGACGAAGCCGCCCGACCCACCGCCGCCGCCGAAGCCCTCCGCCCCATCGCCGGCTCCCGCCGCGACGACTTAACCAAACCGAGCAGAGGCCATGGCCACCACCAGCAGACGCGCCAAACAACGGCGAAAGTTTTTCACGGTACAAGAAGCCAATGCCGCCCTACCTTTGGTACGGGCCATCGTTCGCGACGTTACCGCCTTGGCGCATGACCTGCGCGAGCGGTACGGGCGGCTGGTCCGGCTTCAGTCGCAAGGCACGATCGACCTGGCCCACGAGGAAGAGCTTCGGTGCCTCGTGGAAGACTTCGAACGCGATCAAGAACGCATGCACGAGTATGAGGCTGAGTTGCGGGACCTTCACGTCGAATTGAAAGATCATTACATCGGTCTTGTTGACTTCCCGGCGTGGATGAACGGCCGAGAAGTTTACTTGTGTTGGAAGCTGGATGAGCCGGCTGTCAGTCACTGGCACGAGTTGGACGCCGGTTTTGCCGGCCGCAAACCGCTTCCGCAGACCGAATGAACTGACGAGACTTGCATCATGATTGATCTTGTCTTTTACTTGCTGGTTTTTGTGGCCGTTGGTGTCTTTTTCTTGTTCATCCATCTGATGATCGGCAAGATCATTCGCCCACATCGGCCTGATCCGGAAAAAATGACCATCTACGAATGTGGCGAGCCGACAGTCGGCAGCGCTTGGGTACAGTTCGACCTCCGCTATTACGTTGTCGCATTGTTATTTGTCGTGTTCGATGTGGAAGTCGCTTTTTTCTTTCCTTGGGCGGTGGTGTTCGGCAAGGCAAATGAACTCGCTCAGCTGCCGGAAAAACATGATCGCCGAAGTCAACTAACCCGCGATTTGGTGCCTTCGGAGCTTAACAATCTCGTGTATTTTGAGAAGCAACCCAAGCAAACGAACCAATTCGCCCGTGCGAACGACGAAGCCACGAACAAAGGCGGCAAAGCGAAAATCGAGCGCAATGACAGCAACAAAAAGGCGGCTGCTGTCGCAGATCCCGAAAAACCCGGATCCGAGAAAGCACCAGGACGGGGAAAGATGATGTCTCCGGTGGCCGGTTCAACCCAAGCGGCTGCACCAGAAGTCAAACTGCCGGTGGTGGAAGACATTGATGCAGCTACGGCCCGAACCTGGGCTTGGATCGCTTTCGGCGACATCCTAGTCTTCTTTGGCGTCTTGATGGTCGGCTTTGCATACCTGTGGAAGCGCGGCGACATCAATTGGGTGCGGAGCACCGCTGCGGAACAGTAGCACGATCGATGCTAACGCGAGGTATCTCATGGGCGCAATCGAAGGATTTTTCGAAAAGGACCCGTTCGCGATCGTCACCACGCTTGAGCAGGCCATCGCATGGGCGCGAGAATCGAGCATGTGGCCGATGACCTTTGGCTTGGCTTGTTGTGCTATTGAAATGATGGCCACCGGAGCGTCGCGCTACGATATGGATCGTTTCGGCGCTGGAGCGTTTCGGGCGACGCCGCGGCAGGCCGACCTGATGATCGTCGCCGGCACGGTTAACTACAAAATGGCGAGCCGGGTCCGCCGGCTCTACAACCAAATGCCCGATCCCAAGTTCGTCATTGCCATGGGGGCCTGTACCTGCGGCGGCGGACCTTACTACAAGTACGGCTACAACGTCGTCAAAGGTGTTGACTTGGTGGTTCCGGTCGATGTTTACGTTCCGGGTTGTCCACCGCGGCCGGAAGCTCTGTTGGAAGGTTTGATGCGCGTGCAGGACAAGGTGCGCGGCATGAAATACCTCACGAAGGGGCAGCCGGTCGAAGTGCCTATACCGTCGCGAACGGGTTATGTGTTGCTGCCGCCGGAGTTGAGCGATCCGGACCCGATCAAGGCGATGGAAAAACAACTCGCCTTTGCCAAGAAGAACAAAGAACTAGCCGCACCGACCAAGGCCTAGCCTGAGCGCTTGAACCACAGAGAAGTCCGCGGGGCATCGCTCCGAGAAGCAATCGACCGTTTTGAGGGATCCAAGGTAGCCATGACCAGCGCCGAAATCGTTTCCAAACTAGAAGCCCACTTTGGGACTAAGATTAAAGCGAAAAAGCTGGATGCTATCGATCCGTACGTCGTCGTCGATGCCGCGGACGTCGTCGAAATCGCCCGTTTCTTACGCGACAACCCGCAACTGCGATTCGACATCCTCAGTTGCATCAGCGGCGTCGATTACTTGGAGCTTGATCCGAAAAAGGCCCCCAAAGCGGGCTTTGAACCGCATGTCGAAGTCGTCTATCACCTTCAAAGTTTTACCCATCGACACCGCTTTGTCGTCAAGGTGCTGTTGCCGCGCTGGAAGGACAATAAGCCGGGTGAATTGCCGGAAGTGCCGAGCGTCGTCTCCGTCTGGCCCGCTGCCGAGTGGCACGAGCGCGAAGTCTACGACCTCAGCGGTGTTCGGTTTCTAGGCCATCCCGGGTTGACGCGCATCCTGCTTGCTGATGATTGGGAAGGACATCCGTTGCGGAAGGACTACGAATTTCCGTTGGAATATCACGGTATCCGGGGGCGCTAGGAGCCATGACGAT
>JANWVS010000037.1:0-266 GCA_025056835.1 Gemmataceae bacterium
GGGGTGATCGGCGGAAAGGTGACCCGCAATGCCATGGCCATGATCGAAGCCGAAAACAAGGGGCTTGATGTCATTGCCGGCGGGGGCAAGATCCTCAAACCCGGTCGCGAGGATGGACCGGCACTCAAGAAAGACCCGAAGCATGACAACGTCATCGCCGTGGCCAAGAAGATCCCAGGCAAAGAGATGGATCCGACCAAGATCTGGGAAGAGGCCTTTGCCCAAGGGGGTATCTCGCCGGCCTTGGTGATAGCTACGGCGGATTT
>JANWVS010000037.1:276-9762 GCA_025056835.1 Gemmataceae bacterium
AACACGTCGCGGAGTTTCTCAAGGCCAACTTGCGGCATGGCGTGGTCGTGCGGCCATGGGTCTACGAGGCCTTGGCGATCGCCTTGGATGCCTGCAAGGCCGATCCGGAAGAGATTCGCCGCGCCCGACTCTCTGCCGTGGCCCTCGATCCCACCGATTCGCAAGGTTTCTTGCAGGCGGCCCGCGCCATGGCCGACGGCAAACAATACGATCGCGCCTTGGCGTTCTGCCGCCAAGCGGCCTTGCTCGAACCGAATCTGGCTCAGCCCTACGTCCAGGCCTTGGTTTACGCTGAATTGGCCAAGGACAGCAAGTCGATGGAGTGGGCGGCCAGCAAGCTGGTCAGTCAGGATTGGGCCACCGACAGCCCGAAATTGCACAAGGAAGCGGCCGATCGCCTGACAGCCCTTTCCGCGACGCTCCAACGCGAAAATCGCGGCACCGAGGCAGACCGGCTCAAGGCCGTGCTCCAGCAGTTGAAACGACGTGATCTCGTCGTCCATCTCACCTGGGACACCGCAGGCGGCGAAATAGCCGGTCTGGAATTGGAAGTCAAGGAACCGACCGGCAGCGTTTGCTCGGACCGGCAGCGCCACTCGCCCGGCGGCGGGGTCCTCATCGGCGGCACGTTGACCGACCCCAACCGGATTTCCTATCTCGCTGCCGAGGCATTTTCCGGCGAGTACGAAATCACGGTCCGTCGGCTCTGGGGGCAGACCATCGGCTCGCGGGCCCGGCTGGAAATCATTCAGCACCTCGGCACGCCGCAAGAGACGCGACGCATTGAAACGGTCCGCGTCGATCAAAAGAACTCGATCAAGATCGTGCTGTCCCAAGGGCGGCGCTTCGAGTTGGCCGCTGTCCCGCCGCCTGCCGTCCAAAAACGCCTCGAAGGCAAGGACGAAATCAAACCACAAAGTGTCGTCGAGAAACTTCGGGGCCTTGCCTTCCCCGACTTCTCCGGCATGACCGGTTCGAAACTGAACTCGTCCGCACCGGCCCAGGTTCGCTCGAGTGTTGCCGCGTTGGCGCCGAAGGCCGATTTCAACACGCAAGCGGCCCTCCGCGGCGGCGCCGTGCAAATGACCACGCAGCTTCGGGTCTCCGATCGCGGCGAACTGGAGATGGAACTGCGGCCCGTCTTCCAAGGCGGCGGTCGTCCCAGTTTCAATTTGCCCGGTATTCCCGGCCAGCCCAAATGATCGGGGGGAATGATCGTTTGCTCTTGGTTGTGACTGCGCAACACCCGTGGGCTGCTTCCACGGGTGTTTTTTTCGTACCGTTTCTGATATTTTCAAATATGGTGCCTCTGAAGCAGCGGTGGGCCCATGGACGTCAAACTAATCGTGCAAAGTCCCAAGCAGCAGACCTTGCGCTTGCGATCGCCGCAAACTGTCGTGGGCCGACAGCGCGGTTGCGGCGTGCGGATCCCGTCAGCGCAAGTCAGTCGGCAACACTGCGTCTTGACCTTTACGCATGACGTCTTGGTCGTCGAAGACCTGGGAAGCGTCAATGGGACGCTCCTGAACGGCCGGCGCATCGCCAAGCGCGAATACGTGCGTCCCGGAGACAAGTTGACAATCGGACCGGTCACCTTGCTGGTGCAGTATCAGCTCAGCGAAGCGGGAGTCCAACACTTGCTCGGGGCCGACGATGAGATCGTTGCCGTTCCGTTCGACGCCCTGCCGGCGGATAAGCACGCCGAGGTCGAGGTTGTGCTCGAGGACGACGAGACGGCGCCTCTGAAAGTAGATGAATCACTCGATGAACCGGCGCCGCCCCTGGATCCGTTGGAAGCGCTCCGAGCCATTGAGGCAGCAGCAACGGCCGCGCCCAAGCCCGCCAGGGGCAGGACGACACCGACTCGTCCGAAACCGCCGAGCGACCTCGATTTCGATACGGCGACCGCCACGCCTTCGCCGCCGCGGCCGAAAGTGATACCTGCACCTCCGGCGGCTTCCTCCGTCGACGACGAGCCGTTCGGCATCGAAGCGGCGCCGGACGCCAGCCAGATTCTCGGCCAAAAGAACTGGCAGCTGCCCACCGGCGAAGATATTCGCGAAATTCTCGCGCAGATCGAAAAAGGCAAGAAGCTGTCGTAGGCTATTCCGACGGCAAGGGACGGGCGATGCCGCGGCTCCGAAGTTCGTCCAAGCGCCGCTTCACCTCGGCCTGGTCCGGCTGACGGTCGACGATCCGCTCGTAGAGGGCGGCGGCGCGCTCCGGCATGCCCGTTTGTTCGTAGAGAATCGCCATTTCGATCAGTGCCGGCGCATGGTGCGGATCAACCGCCAGCGCTTGTTGCAAACGGCCCAGCGCCTGAGGAAACGCCTTTTGCCGTCGCAGCCGCCAGGCATCCAGCACGTAGGCATCGGGCGAGTTGGGCTGCTGCTGGAGCCATTGATCAATCAAGCGGTTGGCCTCTTCGGCACGGCCCGTCTGGTACAACAGCGCCACATAAGCGCGGCGGGCATCGGCATGATTCGCGTGGCGCTGGAGCACCTCGAGATAGTACCGCTCCGCGGTCTGCCAATGGCCCAAGCGATCATGACATTGCCCAGCGTTGTAGAGCATGCCATGATTGTCCGGCTCGAGGGTCAGCGCCAACTCGAAGCACTCCAGCGCCTGCCGATAATGGCCTTGGCTAAAGAGATAAACACCGTCGTCGTTGTAATAGCGGGCAAGTTCGACCGTCGGCGAGGTGGTGGCGCACCCTGGGAGAGATAGGCAAACCCCCGCAGCGATGACGACAAACGCCCGCATGGCCGGTACCTCTGCACCGCCCACCATAAACGGTCGACCAGCAAAAGGAAAGACGAGATTGTGCCCCGGCGGGCGGAGATTCCCAATGAGTTGTCGAGCTGCGGCGGCTTCTCTGGTTGGCCCTCGTGGCGGCGGGGCGTTCCGCTGGGTTGTGGTTGGCGGCCGAGCGCAGCACAGCTCGTCAGGGCAGCACATCGCTGACGTTTCGCAAGAGCGGAGGGGTTTGATGATCCTTCTTGACGAAGAGCCGAGACTTTACCCAAATCGCGTCCTTTCGCTACGGCCGCGTGATGAGTCGCCGTCATCTTTCGGGGCCGCTGCCTCGACTGGTGAAACCGTGCTGCCCTTTGACAAGCGACACAGGTAGAATCTATGAGGGAGGCCAACGTTGACGGTGTCTCGAAGCGAGGGTGCTGTATGCCCGTGAAAGTTGCTTGCCCGCATTGTCGACATGTGCGTTTCCTCGGCGACGACACCGCCGGGCAAGCGGTGACCTGTGCCCAATGCGGTCGGTACTATCGAGCGCCGCGAGCACCCCTCCAGAAGCGGCGTGAGATTTCGGAGACCCCGCCTTCCAGCGCGGCCCAGCCATGGGTCGGACCGGTAAGTTTGCAAGTCCGGGAAGTGCCGGCAACGTTTGCTCCGACCGAGCCGCTGCCAGCGCAGGTCGTGCCTCTGCCCGATCCACCGCCGCGCCTTGCTTGGGCCGATGACGGCAACGAGGCGGCGCCGTCGACCGAATCGTCGCCCGCTCGGCCGTCGGCCGCGCGAACTTCGCGCTCGTCGAGTCCGGTCGCGCAGCCGAAACCCGCGTTTCGTTGGTTTGCCGGCGGCATCTTTGTGGTGCTGGTCGTGGCGATTTTCATAGGCTCGGCGACCTGGTTTGTTTTCATTCGCGACCATCGACCAGCGGCGCATCAACGCGACCGGCGTCCGATGATCGGCAACGGCGGCCGGCCTTTTGGCGGACCGCGGTTCCAGCCGATGCCGCCGGCCGGTCCTCAGCGCCAGACGGTGCGCGAGGCCGCTCGCAAGGGGGAACAAGTACCTGTCGCGCCGCAGCAAGGCGAAGTAATCGTGACACTCAAACTGGTCAACGGCCGCGTCGAACACCGTGGGGCCATTACGCCCAACGACGCCAACGATCCGATCGCCCCGGGCTGCCGTCGCAAAGTCTTTCTCATCGAACTCGAAGCCAAACGGCGCTATACGCTCGAACTGATCGATCCCGGTCTCGTGGCCCGCCGTCGGCTCGATGAACCGGTCGACCTGTCGCGCTATGATCCGTTTCTGCGCATCGAAGACAGCGAAGGCGTCATCCTGGACGAGAACGACGACATCGAACGCGGTTTCTTTTTGAATTCGCGTATACCGAATTTCATCCCGCCGGCGACGGGAACCTACCGGATCATCGCCTCGTCGTTCGACGTCGAGCAATTCGGTCAATTCACCTTGGTCATCACCGACGAAGGCCGAGCCATTCCGATCGCTCCTTTGCCTTTGCCCCATCGACCTTTGCCCCAACCGGTGGCGCTGCGGGAACCACTCAAGCCGGCGAAGGAGGTGCAGAACGGCGTCACGATTACCACGATGTTGCACAACGAAGCGCCGCTGGCGGCTGACCTGGTCTGGTCGGCCGATGGTGCGGCCTTTTTCGTTCTCGATGCGGCAGGAACTTTGCGGCGCATCAACCGAACGGAACAGATCGTCGAGGCCCGCCTTGAACTCGGCGTCGGCGAGGGATTGCCGCCGCCGCTGCTGCGGCCTTTGGGAGGCGCCCCGGCCAAGCCAGAGGCTCCCGCGAAACGCACCCTTGCCATGTGCCGGCTGGGATTGTTAGTAAGCCAGCCGGCGTTGCAAGAGGTCTGGCTCATCGATCCGGATACGCTTCGGGTCGTCAAGCGCATCAGCGCGCCGGGCATTCGCCGGATCTTGGCCGTGCCGGCCCTGGCACATGCTTTTGCCGCCAGCCGCCAGGTGGTGGAACGCAAACCGCCGGCAGCGGAAATCGACGTCAAACGCACGGTGAAGGACGTCGTCGCCGTGCTGGACACGGCCGCTGGCGTCCCGCTGCACTATTTTGATGTGGCTCCTCGGCTCGCCGCCCTGACGCCCGACGGCCAATTTCTGTTCACGGAAAGCAGCGACGGCAAACTCGTGCGTTACCAGGTGCGCCAGGACGTGCTGGTGTACGACGACGAAAGCGTGCCGATCAGCATGGTGGATCAAGGTCAAGGCATCTGCGTCTCGCCCGACAGCCGCTATGTCTGTTTGTCGTGCAAGCTCGGCAATAAGACCTCGGCGTTCGTTCCCGAGGCCAAAATCTATACTACCTACATCTTCTCGGTCGATAATCTGCGGGCGCCGGTCGTCCGCATCGAAACCGGGTCGGCGCCGCGGGCGTTTGGTTTTGATCCAGTCTCGCGCAGCATCTTTGCCAGCAACCAAGACAAGCAGGTGTTGCGCTTCAGCATGGCGGGCGTGCTGTTTCAGGACGCAAGCGCGGCCGGCGCGGAGGGGCCGGCAGGACAACCGCAGCAGTTTCTCACCCATCCCCACGGCCACGCCGTGATGGTTCGCACCGAACGAACGATCTATCAGTTCGAGTTTGCCAAGGATGACGACCCCTGACGGTCGCTCGTGCGGCGGCCGGAGCGATCGGCAGTCTTGGGACGGCGGCCGCGGCGAGGACCGCATCCTCTCCGCCGGCTGGCGCGCAGTGGCGTCGGACGGTCGGGGACAAGCCGTTGGCGGCAAGCCGTGACGTCGCACGGCCGCGTCGACGCAGTCAGACCTTGGCCTTGCTGACCCCCAGAAGAAACGTCGGATTGAGGGCCTCGAAGCGTAAAGTCTCAAGTTGTTCGGTGCCGCGGGCCAGGTTCACCAGCAAGGCCCACACTTGCGGGGACAAGGCTCGGAGGGTGGAGTAAACGGCGTTGAGCATTTCCAACGAGGCAACGTGGACAACGAGTCGGCCGCCGGAGCGCAACGCCGCGAAGGCAGCTTGAAGCAAGCGCGCGACTTCTTTTCCGAGTCCGCCGACGAAGATGCAGTCGGGCGCGGGCAAGCCATCGAAAACCGCTGGGGCCAGACCGTGCACCGCGTGCAGGTTTTTCAGGCCGAACGTTTGCGCATTGGCGACGATCAGATGGTAATCGGCCACGTCTTGTTCAATGGCATAGACGACGCCGAGATCAGCCAGCTGGGCAGCCTCGATGGCGACGGAGCCGCTGCCGGCGCCGATGTCCCAAACGACACTGGCGGGTTGCACGTCAAGTTGGGCCAGGGCGATGGCGCGGACTTCGGCCTGGGTGATGAGGCCGCTCTTGGGGCGGCTTTGGGCGAAGACGTCGTCGGGATTGCCGAAACGGCGAAATCGGGCGGCGGGGCGCTGTTGGTCCGGGCGTCCCGGTTTCCGCTTCAGGATCATGACGTTGAGCGGGGCGAAATCCATGTCGCGGATTTCCTCAAGCTCCGCCTGGGTAACGCGTTCATCCGGGGCGCCGAGGTTTTCGCAAACATAGGCGCGAAAGTAATCAAGGCCGCGGGCCAGCAATTGCCGGGCGATGGTCGGCGGATCCTCTTCCTCGCTCGTGAAAAGGCCGACAATTTCGGCGGTGCGGATGCGGTCCAGCACTTCTTCGAGTGAATGGGTGGCCAAGTTGGTGAGGAAGGCTTCTTCCCAGCTTTCCTTGATGCGGGCGAAGGCCAGCTGCATGGTGCTGACGTGCGGCAGAACTTCAAACTTCTCCTTGCCCAGGCGGTCGCACAGCCAGCGGGCCACGCCGTAAAACAGCGGATCGCCACCGGCGACAACCACCATTTTCTTGTCGCCGAGATGCGCTTCAAGGAACTGGGCCGTCGCGCTCAGATCGGGGCCGATGATCACGCGCTGGGCGGTAATTTCCGGGAGCAGACTAAGCGTCGCTTCCGAACCGAGAACAACGTCGGCTTGTTGGAGCAATTCGCGAGCGCGGCTGGTGAGGCCGCCGAGACCGTCGCTTCCTACACCGAGAATGTGGATCTTGGGTTCCGGAGCCACGAGAGAATCTCTATCGCTGTCGGCGACCGCGCCGCCGTGCTGTGATTGTAGGCAACCGGCGCGGCGGCGGCACCGAGCGACGGGCGTGATCGGCACCGGGCCGTGCGCTGGTGGGGCAACTGGTTAGCTTTCGGACGAACCGGGCCGGCTTACGACCGACGCTAAAGGACTTACAGCACAATCGAACCACCCGGATCGGGCCACGAAAAAGTTGCAACCTCGCTTGCGATGGAAGCCGTCGGCGGCTAAGATCAACCGCAGTGCGTATTCCGCGCCGGGCACTACTGTCACCCTTGAGGGAAGTCGCCATGGCCGTCAGCGAATTTGAAGAAGCTTACGAAGACAAAGAACTGATCCGCGGCGCCATCCTCACGACGCCGCTGGCCCAACTGCGGCTGCGCGAGCCGATCCTGGTGGATGCCGCCAGCACCGTGGTCGCGGCCGTCGCCGCCATGAATGAGCAACGCATCGGCTGTGTGCTCGTCACGCGCAACGGTAAGCTCGTGGGAATCTTCACGGAGCGCGACGTGCTGCAAAAAGTGATCTTCCAACCCGACAATCGCAGCTGGTTGGTCGAATCGGTCATGACGCCCGATCCGGAAACGTTGGAGGCCGATGCCACCATCGCTTTTGCCCTCAACATGATGAGCCAGGGCGGGTATCGGCATATACCCGTGGTCGATCGAACGGGTAAACCCATTCCTGTCGTGTCCGTGCGCGACATCGTCAACTTCCTGGTCGATTTGTTTCCGGACGGTGTCCACAACCTCCCGCCCAGCGTCAGCCAGAGCATTGCCCGCCAGCCGGACGGCGGTTAGGCGGCCCGATCGAGGGAGAGAGGCGAGGAGGCCGTCTCGTCGAGCAGATCGCCGGCGATGCGTTCGATTTCATTCCGCAAGATCGAGAGCTGTTGGAGAGCGGCTTGGCGCTCGGCTTGGGCCTGGCGGAGGTCTTGTTGCCAACGAAGGCGTTGGGCCTCGAATTCAATTTGAGCTTGTTCCTGGGCTGAAAGTCTGACGCTGAGTTCCGCCTCGGCGGCAGCGACGGCGACAGCGCGATGGTGCCAAGCGGCTTCGCGTTCGGCCAACGCCGCCAACTCCGCTTTGAGTGCGGTGCGTTCGTCGTCGGCCGGCAGCCCTTGGTCGAGCCTGGTTTGCCGCAGTTGGATGGTTGCCTGACGTAGGGCCGTCAATTCCTCGTGGTCGCGACGGAGTTGCTCCATTTCCCGGCGGCGCCGCTCAATCCAGCGATCGCGCACCTCCGCCAGCAAGGCGGCATGTTGGGCCACCGCGGCTTCCCGTTGGCGTAGTTCCGCCAGCGCCAGCTCGTGTTCCGCTTCCCAGCTGCTCTGCCGCGCCTGAAATTGGGCCTTGGCGGCGATGAGGGCGTGCCGGGCTTGGTCGGCTTCGTGTTGCAGTCGCCGCGCTGCTTGTTCGGCTTGCTGCGCAATCTGCTCGCGCGCTTGGGCTGCCAAGTCGCGCTCGAGCAAGTGCCGGCCTTGTTCTTCCAGGGCCGCGGCAATCGCCAAGCTGTCGGTGCGCCAAGCGTCGTGCAGGCGGGCCAACCGCTCCCAAGCCTCGACAACCTGCAACCGCTGCTGCACCAACTCGTCGGCAAGGCGATCGAGATCGGCGATCCGCTGCATACTGAGCGGCGAAACCACCGGCGGCGGCGATTCGCACACGACTCCTTTTGAGTCGCCGCTCGAAGACGCTTGCGGCAAGCGCTCCCGGATCTCCTCGTCCAAGGCGCGTAGTCGCGCCGCTTGCTCGTCCAGCACTTGTCGTTGCTGGATGATGCGGCGATTGAGTCCCTCGAGTTCGACGAGCAGCGTTTGTCGTTGGGCCAACCACGCTTGGCGGTCGGCGGCAATCTGTTCGCGAAGGGCGGTCAGCTGTTGCGACGCCCTCTCCAGGTCTTGATGGCGCACCCGCAACGCGGCCCGTTCCTGTCGTCGGCGGCGACGCCAGCGCGCTTGCACGGTCTTGCAATGCTCGCGCCACTGCTGCGCTTCGATCCGCGCCGCGGCACGTTCGCTTTCCCAACGCAGACGCTCCGCGCGCAAGGCTTCTTCGCGAGCCGTCAGTTCCTGTTCTTTTTCCACCAGCGCCGCTTGTTGAGCGGCCACTGCGGCTGTCTGTATGCGCAGGGCCGCGTTCGCGCGGTCTTCGCCGGCGCCGCCGGGTTCCAGCTCGGCGTTAGGGCCATGTTCTGACATCTTCCTTGTTATCGGCAGGCGGACGCGGTCAGTTGAACAAGACACGACAAACAGTAAAGCCCCTCAAGACGCGAAAAACGGCCCAGTCTGGCCAAGCTGGGCCGCTCTGCGAAAAAAAGCTTTCTCGTTCCTTCCCTGAAATGCGAACGCTATTGCTCCGTCGGCTGAGAAGGTGCTTCGCTCGTCGCCTGGTTCAGATCGGCAAACGACACGTTGATCGAGTCGCCAGGCCGTAAGATCACCCGCCGCGTCGAGCTGATCAGCCGACCATCGCGGACGATTTCCGCCCGCAGATCGTAGAAATAGATTCCGCCGCGATCCAGTTCGGGAGTTTGAAACGTGCGTCGTCCCGCAGTCGATTTCATGAGTTGACCGTCGATGTAAAGTTTAGCGTCTCCCGGCAGTTCGATGGTCAAATGGGCACGGGCTTGATCTCCCTTGGGCGGCGGCGTCTGTTCGAACT
>JANWVS010000380.1 GCA_025056835.1 Gemmataceae bacterium
CAGTGAAGGGCTGGAGGTCGTATCGGAACGGTTGTGGCCAGGCTGCGGGAGTCAACCAGCAGAGTGTTTGTTGATGCAAGGGGGAACTATGCCGAAGGGCGAACGGATCACGCGGCGAACGATGTTGAAGGGGCTAGGCGCCTGCTTGGCTTTACCGTGGCTGGAAGCGATGACGCCGGCGCAGTCAGGAGGAGCCGCTGTTGGCGGCTCGCGCCCGGTGCGCGTCGTCTTTGTTTACCATCCTCTGGGCGCGGAAACCACGGCGTGGAAGGGAGTAACCGGTGCCGGTGCAGACATGCGCTTGACGCCCACGCTCCGGCCCTTGGAATCAGTCAAGCAAAAGCTTCTGATCCTGGATGGTCTGAACGGTCGGCCGCATCCGCCGTCGGGCCACAATCGGTCGGCGTGTCTGTGGTTGTCCAGCGCCGGTCCGAGTCGCCGCGATTCCTGGGGCGTCGAAACCGACATCACGCTCGATCAAATCCTCGCTCCGCAGCTGAGCCGGGGTACGCGACAGCCATCGCTGGAGCTAAGCTGCACGACTGTCGGCAACCTGATGCACGCGATGAACCTGTCCTGGCGCGGCCCGGGGTCGCCGCTAGGCGCGGAAAATCGCCCGCGCGACGTTTTCGCACGCATGTTCGGCGACCGCCGGCAAGAGCAGCGGCACGCCAGCATTCTTGACGTAGTCGGCGAAGATGCCCGTCGCCTACGTACGCGCCTGGGACAAGACGACCGCGGTCGGCTGGACGAATATCTGGAATCCGTTCGCTCGCTGGAACGGCGCATCGCCGCCTCCGACAGCGCCGTCCCCGGCTCCGCCTCCGGTCCCGCCGGCAGGGGTAATGTCCCGCCCATCGACGTACCCGAGCAGATTCCGGAGCGCTTGCAAGATTATACCCGGTTGATGCTCGACTTGCTCGTGATTGCCTTGCAAACCGACTTCACCCGAGTGGCCACTTGTGCCTTGGGGGACGAGAGCGAAACGCTCGAAGGCACGACGTACAACCGCCGCCTGGCGGATTTTGGCATTGACCGCGCCAGCTTGGCGGGCCAAGTGGAAGCCCGTTATCTTGACTGGGGCCATCACGCCTGCACGCACGAACCGCGACCGACCCTCCCAATCATTCAGGCCATTGACCGCTGGTATGTGGAGCAGTTGGCCTATTTCCTTGGCCGCCTCGATGCCGTCCGCGAGGGCGGCGCGAGTCTGTTGGACAACAGCATCGTCGTGTATGGTTCGACCAACGGCGGCGGCGGCAGCGGTGTCGGCTGGCCTGGCCACAACTTGGGGGATGTGGCCTGCCTCTTGGCCGGCGGAGGCGCCGGCTTGCTGCGCCAGCCGGGTCGCGTCATCCGGTATTACGGCCCGCGGAATCAGGGAGTGCCGCTGTCCAACCTCTGGCTGACGCTGGCTCAGCTACTCGGCCTGGAACGTCGCGAATTCGGCCTGAGCACGGGCACGCTGTCCGACCTGGCTTGAGCATGGCCGCTCCAGTCGGCGTTACCTTTGGTTCTGGCGTGGAACAAAAAAGAGGAATCGCACACCGGTAAACCGAGAAATTGACATGCACCCTTTTCGGCGCTTGTCGTCAGCAATGATCGTCGCTGCCGCAATGGCATCGTCGACGGTGCGGAGCCAGGAGAACGTCCTGCCCATTGGCCAGGGAAATTTGACCTCCTTGACAGCGACTCCGGCGAAGGTCGTCCTGGCAGGGGCCGGTCAGCTTCAGCAATTGGTCATCAGCGGCCAATACGCCAATGGCGGCGTTCGCGACCTGACCCGACAGGCCAGTTTTCGTGTTCTCGATTCGCAATTGGTAGGCGTTACGGAGCACGGCTTATTGACCGCCCGTAGCAATGGGACCACAGAAGTGGTGGCTGAGGTCCAGGGCCAGGCAGTCAGGATTGAGGTCGCCGTCCACAGCGCCGAGCGGGAACAGCCCATGAATTTCACGAATCAGATTGTGCCGATTTTCAGCAAGCTCGGATGCAACAGCGGAGCCTGCCATGGCAAATCGACGGGCCAGAACGGTTTCCGCTTGTCGTTGTTGGGCTTTGAGCCATGGGTGGACTACGAGGCGATCGTCCGCGAGGCGCGGGGCCGCCGAATTTTCCCGGCGGCACCGGAAGCCAGCCTGTTGTTGCGCAAACCGACAGGCGCGATGCCCCACGGCGGCGGCAGGCGTCTAGGCCCCGAGTCGCGCGATTACGAGACTTTGCTGCGCTGGATCCGTGCGGGGGCGCCGTGGGGTAGCCCTACCGATCCTCGCGTCGTCGGCATCGCCATCACGCCGAGCCAACGGCTGGCCCCGCCGAAGTCGGCACTGCAAATCCTCGTGACTGCCACGATGAGCGATGGCTCGCGCCGCGACGTCACGGCCGATGCGGAATACACCAGCAACAACCCGGAAATTGCTGAGGTTTCCGAAGGGGGCCTGGTTGAGACGCAGGACCTTCCCGGCGACGGAGCCATTCTGGCGCGGTATCTGGGGCACGTCGCCGTCTTCCGCGTCACGGTGCCGCAGGAGGCGCCGTTGGAGAAGTACACGTTTCCCCAGCCGGCGAACTTCATCGACGAATACGTTTACGCCAAGCTGAAGCAATTGGGACTGCCGCCCTCGGACCGTTGCAGCGACAGCGAGTTTCTCCGCCGCGTCCACCTTGACATCACCGGCACACTCCCAACGGCTCAAGAAGCGGAGAAATTCCTGGCTGACCCCGACCCGCAGAAACGGGAAAAACTGGTGGACGAGCTGCTCGCCCGACCTACCTACGCTGCCTATTTCGCCCTGAAATGGAGCGACATCTTACGGAACCGTCGCGAGGTAGTAGGAGTACCCGGCAAACAGGAGCGGACGCAAGCCTTGCACAACTGGCTTCGGCAAAGCTTCCTGGAAAATAAACCCTACGATCAGTTGGTTCGAGAAATCCTGACGGCCCAGGGAGATTACAGCGGCGACAACGCCCAGCCGCCGGTGGCCTGGTTCAACGTCTTGCGTAAGCCCGATGTATTAGTGGACGATACCGCTCAGGTCTTCCTCGGCACACGCCTTCAATGCGCCCAATGCCACCATCATCCCTATGAGAAATGGAGCCAAGACGATTATTGGGGGCTGGCCGCCTTCTTCGCCCGTGTCCGCTTCGCCGACGCCAAAACGGGCAAAATATCCGACGCTAAAAAACCCAGCCCCGGGGCCGCCCGGGTGGTGCTGGCTCCCAGCGGCCAAGTGACTAGTCCGCAGGGCAAGGTCTACACCCGACCCCGACCTCTGGATGGTCAGGAATTGACCATACCCGCCGAGGAGGACCCGCGGCAAAAACTCGTCGATTGGATGGTCGCCCCGAACAACCCCTTTTTCGCCAAGGCCATCGTCAACCGCTACTGGGCCCACTTTTTCGGCCGGGGCATTGTGGACTTGCCCGACGACATGCGCGTCAGCAATCCTCCAAGCAATCCTGCCCTGCTAGAAGCCTTGGCCCAGGATTTCATCAAACACAAGTATGATCTCAAG
>JANWVS010000381.1 GCA_025056835.1 Gemmataceae bacterium
GCACGGCCTTGCTCGATGCCGATGTCAATTTTAACGTCGCCAATGACTTCATCGAACGGGTTGCTCAGCGCGCCATCGGACAAGATGTTCTAAAGAACCTCAACGCCGGCGAGCAGATTATTCAGTTCATTTATGCCGAACTTGTGGCCTTGATGGGCCCAGTCGATCACCGCATTCATTTCGCCAAGGATCGTCCCACGGTGATTATGCTCTGCGGCCTCCAGGGGTCGGGCAAGACAACCACGGCCGCCAAGTTGGCCTTGTTGTTGCGCGATCGCTTCAACCGCAAACCGCTGTTGGTCGCGGCCGACCTTCAACGGCCCGCGGCCGTCGAGCAATTGAAAGTGCTGGGCCAACAGCTCAATATCACCGTTTACGCCGAAGGTGCTGCCTCCGCTGACGGCAAAGGCCCCAACCCGGTCGACGTCTGTCGCAATGCCGTGGCCTATGCTCGTAACACGTTGCACGACACCGTGATTCTCGACACGGCCGGCCGCCTCCACGTCGCCGAAATGCCGATGGAGGAACTGCGCCAAATCGATCGACAAGTCCGACCGGACGATGTCTTTTTCGTGTGCGACGCCATGACCGGTCAAGACGCGGTCAACAGTGCCAAGGCGTTCAACGATGCGCTGGACCTCAATGGCGTGATCTTGACGAAACTGGACGGCGATGCCCGCGGCGGTGCGGCGTTGTCGATCAAGGAAGTCACGCAAGTGCCGATCAAATTCGTCGGCGTCGGCGAAAAACTGCAAGCATTGGAAGAATTCGTGCCTGAGCGCATGGCCCAACGCATTATGGGTCAAGGCGATATTCTGGGCATCATTGAGAAAGTCCAGCGCGTACAAGCGGAGCTGAGTCAGGAAGAGCTGCGCAAGCAACAAGAAAAGCTGGAAAAGGGCAGCTTCACGCTCGACGATTTCCGCAAACAGTTCGAGGCCATGGCCAAAGTCGGGGGCATGCGGGAGATTATCAGTCAGATGCCCGGCATGAGCGAACTCATACCCGAGGGAGAAGATCCGGACGCAGCGATCAAACGAATCAAGGGCATGGTCGATTCGATGACCAAAGAGGAACGCCGCAACCCGGAAATCATCGACCTGAGTCGCCGTCGCCGCATCGCCCGGGGCAGCGGCACCGAGCCGCATGAAGTCAAGCAATTTCTCAGCCAATTCGAGCAGATGCGGACAATCATGCGGCAAATGGCTAACATGTCTTTGTGGCAACGGCTGAAAATGGTCGTGGGAATGGGAAAGGCCGGTTTGTTCCAACCTGGAGCGATGATTCCCAAGACCAAAATCGGAACGGGCCACCGCAAAAGTCCGAAAGAGCGAGCCGAGGAACGCAAAAAAAAGCGAAAGCAAGACAAGAAACGACGTTAGGAGCTTGCACGTGGCAGTACGTATTCGCATGAAACGGATGGGGCGGCGCAATCGGCCGTATTATCGAATTGTGGCCATCGATTCTCGCCAGCCGCGCGATGGTAAAGTGCTCGAGGACCTCGGCACCTACGACCCCTCCATCCGCGACACCGACAGCCGCGTCACGTTGCGGCCGGCACGCATCAAGTATTGGATGAGCAAAGGCGCCTTGCCGTCGGAGAATGTCCAGGTGTTGTTGCGGAAATACTTAAAGAAATTTGAAGATGCCGAGGCGGCCGCGGCTCCGCCGCCGAGCGCGTGACCACGTCGGCACCGAATTTTCCATGCGCTTCGATGTCTTGACGCTGTTTCCGGAAATCTTTCACGGGTATTTGACCCAAAGTATCCTGAAACTGGCGTTGGAACGTGGCTTGGTTGAAATCCACCTGTGGAACATTCGAGACTGGGCCGTCGGCAAACACAAGAGCGTTGACGATCGCCCCTTCGGCGGCGGCCCCGGCATGGTGTTGATGCCAGGCCCGGTATTTGCGTGTGTCGAGGCCGTGCAGGCCCAAGGCGCCAAGCCGGGGTTGCTCGTGATGCTGACGCCCACCGGCGAGCGGCTGACCCAAGCTTTAGTCAAGGAGCTGGCCCGAGAGTCGCGCTTGCTGTTGCTCTGCGGCCGTTATGAAGGTTTCGACGAGCGCATTCGGCTCGGCCTGAAACCGCGCGAAGTGTCGATTGGCGACTTCATCTGCAACGGCGGCGAAGTCCCGGCGATGGTCGTGATCGATGCCGTCGTGCGCCTGATCCCTGGCGTGTTGGGCGATGCAGACAGCGCCGCCGACGAATCGCATAACAGCCCAGGGCGATTAGAGTACCCGCAATACACACGGCCCAGAGTGTTTCGCGGTATGGAAGTGCCGGCCGTGCTCCTGAGCGGAAACCACCAAGCGATTGCTCGCTGGCGCTGGGAGCAGTCGCTGTTGCGCAGCCAAAAGAAGCCCACTGAGGAAGGAACGGATTATGAAAAACAAGTTCATCCAATTGATTGAAGACCAACAGATCGAGAAGCTTAAGGTCCTCAAAGTGAAGAAGAAGGACAAAGAAGGCAAGGAAACGGAGGAGGAGATCAGGCGCGAGATCCCTGAGTTTCGCGTCGGCGACCAGGTGGACGTGCATCAACGTATTTTGGAAGGCGAGAAAGAACGGGTGCAAGTGTTCGCCGGCGTCGTCATCTCGCGGCGCGGTGAGGGAATGCGGGAGATGTTCACCGTCCGGCGGATCGTGCAGGGAGAAGGAGTCGAACGCACTTTCCCGTTGCACACGCCGCGCATCAGCAAAATCGAGGTGAAGCGCACCGGTGAGGTTCGGCGAGCCAAGCTGTACTACTTGCGTGATCGAGTCGGCAAAGCAACTCGACTTCGCGAGCGCAAAGCAAAGCCGAAAGTGGAAGTGCCGGGAGCCACGCCTCCGTCGGCATCCTCGTAGCTGCTCACCCTTAAGCGCGCGAATCGCTGCCGTTCGCCGGAGCCGAATGCCATGCGGATCACATCCATGCCGTGGTGGCGCCGTTGGTTCGGGTTTCGCTGTGAAAGGGTTGCGGCGCGCTATCTGACGAGCTTGGGCTATCGCATCGTCCGCCGCAATTATCGCTGTGCCTTCGGTGAATTGGATTTGATTGCCCTAGATCGCGACACGATCGTTTTCGTTGAGGTTCGTTCTTCGGAGTCGATGGCGGTCGATCGCGTTGCCGCATCGGTCGACTTCCGAAAGCAACGGCGCCTGTGTCGGATTGCCACGTATTTCCTGAAACAACGCCGCTTGCTCAATCATGCAGCCCGATTCGACGTGATCACCGTTTGTTGGCCGCCAACCGCCACGGAACCGAAAATAGATCACTTCCGAAACGCCTTCGAGGCGGTGGAGTGATCGGTCGGCTGCCCAAGCTCGCGCCGACAAAACAGTGCGTCGGCATGGTCATCGTCAAGCACTCCACCGCCAGGCACGGATAGGATTTCCCACCGGGGCTTGTCGGCGGTCTTCGACGGTTGCCTCATAGAGCCACTGGTAAAGCGCCTGGTGTTCGTCGGTCAGTGGTTGGCCGCGCCGTGCCATCATCCGCC
>JANWVS010000382.1 GCA_025056835.1 Gemmataceae bacterium
GGCCTCTGGCCGCTCCCGGAAAAAACTCCCTTGAAGGCGGTCAAGACCGGCGAAGTGGAGGCGCATGGCGTGGTCGTCGAGAAGCTGTACTTCCAGTCGAGGCCGGGCCTGTACGTCACCGCCAACCTCTACCGCCCGCGCGCCGCCAGGGCCGGCGCGGAGAACGAGGATCGCAAATATCCGGCGATTCTGTACCTCTGCGGCCACTCCGGCCGAGGCCGCGACGGCAACAAGTCCGCCTTCCAAGACCATGGCTTCTGGTTTGCCAACCACGGCTACGTCTGCCTCGCCCTCGACTCCCTCCAACTCGGCGAAATTCCCGGCATCCACCACGGCACCTACGGCCGCACCGTCGCCCATTTCAAGGCCTGGGGCATCGACCTGCCCTCCGCGCCGCTGTCCCTCCCGCCTTCCCCGCTTCTTCCCAAGGGGGCCGATGCGGCGCCCTTCCGCCCCTGGTGGTGGTCGGCCGGCTACACCCCCGCCGGCGTCGAATGCTGGAACGGCATTCGGGCCATCGACTACCTGCTGACCCGGCCCGAGGTCGATCCCCAGCGGATCGGCGTCACCGGCATTTCCGGCGGCGGCGCCGCCACGTTCTGGATTGCCGCCGCCGACGAACGCGTCAAAGTGGCCGTCCCGGTCTCCGGCATGAGCGACCTCGAATACTATGTGACCGCGCGGGGCATCAACGGCCATTGCGATTGCATGTTCCTGTACAACACCTATCAATGGGACTGGACCACCATCGCCGCCCTGGTCGCTCCCCGGCCGCTGCTCTTCGCCAACAGCGACAAAGACCCGATCTTTCCGATGGACGCCAATCGGCGGATCATGGCCAAGCTCCGCGCCTGCTACCGCCTCTTTCCCTCGCCCAGCAGGGCCGCGGGCCCAGGCGAAGGGGCGGCGCATCTGGTCGAGGAGTATGTCAGCGTCGGCGGCCACGACTATCGGCCGGACCTGCGCCGCGCCGTCTTCCGCTTCTTCAACAAGCATCTCAAAGGCGACACGACCACGCCGGTGGAAGACAGCGACCAGTACGCGCCGCTGCCGGGCAAGGAGCTGCGCGTCTTCCCGACCGACGCCGACCTGCCCAAGGACGCCCTCAACGCACGCATCGACGAGACCTTCGTCGCCCGGGCCCAAGCCGCGTTGCCGGCGGCGGAACAATTCGCGGCCTGGAAAGAGGAGCGGCTTCGGGAACTTCGCCAGCGCTGCTTCCGCGGCCTGCTCGATGAAACGCTCGGCCCCGCCATTCCGCTGACCAACCGGGCCAGGCTCGTCGGCCAAGGACAAGGACCGGCGACGATGGTCGTCGTCGAGGGCAGCGACTTCGACGCCCTGCGCCGTGGCGAGGCCTTCGCCCAGCACGTTCCGGGCCGCGACGGTACGATGGTGGTGTACGTCGCCGACGAATTGCTCACCTGGACGAAAAAATCGCCCCCCAATTACTTCGAACGCAGTCAGCTGCTCTTGGGCCACACGATGGATGAGCACCTGGTCTCGCAGCTGATCCGCGCGGCGCGGCAGCTGGCCCAAGCCGAGACGGGGCCGCCGTGGAACCGTCGGATCGTCGGCAAAGGCCGGGCCGGCATCCTCGCCGCGTATGCCGCCCTGTTCGAGCCGTCGATCAAAGAAGTCGTGGTCATCGACCCGCCCCGCTCGCACCAGCAGGGGCCGCACTTCTTGAATATCCTCCGCGTGCTCGATGTTCCCGAGGCGCTGGGGCTGTTGGCGCCGACGCCGCTGACTCTCATCGGCAGCGCCGATCCCGCCTTCGAGCGCACGGCGGCGATCTACCGTCGCGCCGGGGCCGAACAGCGGTTGACCAGGAAATGACGCCGCGCAGGGACGGGTCGTACCCCGCGACTTCGTCCCGGGCGTGGATCGTGTCCCCGGGACTCGGTCGCGGGCGTCCGTTGGCCCGCCGTGGAGCAGTGGACTCCTATTTGGCGCGGCGGGCTACTCTTTCGCGCGGCGGGGCTTATGATGCTCCGCAACCCCCCGTGCTTGCTGCGCGAAGCGGAGGTCCGCCATGGCTGCGTCGAATCGTCGTCATTTCCTGAAGAAGAGTGCCGCCGGTGTGGCGGCGTTGAGCGCCGTCGGCTATGCCCGAGCGAGCGGGGCCAACGAGCGCATCGCCGTGGGGATGATCGGGCCGGGGGGCATGGGCACGGCGCACCTGAGCACGCTGCTGAGCCAGCCCGACGTGGTGATTTCCCACGTCTGCGACGTCGATCGCCACCGCCTGGCCGCGGCCGTGAAAAACGCCACCCGCCACGGCCGCGAACCGGTCGGCGTCGGCGACTTGCGGCGGGTGCTCGACCAACGCGAGGTCGATGCCGTGTTCATCGCCACGCCGGACCACTGGCACGCCCCGGCGACGATCCTGGCGCTGGACGCCGGCAAACATGTCTACGTGGAAAAGCCGTGCTCGCACAACATCCGTGAAGGCCGCTTGATGATCGAGGCCGCCCGCCGCGCCCGCAAGGTCTGCCAGGTCGGCACGCAAAGCCGCAGCACCGAGATGAACATGACGGCCATCCGCATGATCCACGAAGGCGTCATCGGCGACGTGCTCTGCGTGCGCGTCTGGAACAGCCAGCTGCGGCGGAACATCGGCCGGGCCAAGCCGAGCGAACCGCCGGCCACGCTCGACTACGACACCTGGGTCGGCCCCGCGCCGATGGTCCCGTATCGCGCCAACATGATCCCCGGCGCCTGGCGCTGGTTCTACCACTTCGGCACCGGCGACATCGGCAACGACGGCGTCCACGACCTCGACGTCGCCGTGTGGGGAATGCAAATTACCACCCACCCCTCGACCATCACCGCCTTGGGCGGCAAGTATTTCTTCGACGACGACCAGGAGTTTCCCGACACGCAGACGGTCATCTTCGAATGGCCGTCCGTCGGCAAGAACAACCAGAAAAAGCAGCTGATCTTCGAGCAACGCATCTGGACGCCTTACAAAATGGAGGGCTACGAAAACGGCTGCGCCTTTTACGGCACGCGCGGCCTGTTCCTCGTCGGCCATGCGGAGGGCTGGCGGTTGTACGGCCCACGCAACAAGGAATTGAAAACGACCAGCGGCGGCGCCAATCTCGTCGCTCATCATCGCAATTTCTTCGCCAGCATCCGCGGCACAGCCCAGCCGACGGCCGACATCGAGATCGGCCACCTCTCCGCCACGCTGGCGCACCTGGGCAACATCGCCACCCGCGTTCGCCGCGTGCTGCACTTCGACCCGAAGACGGAGGAGATCCTCAACGACAAGGAGGCCGGCCCGATGGTGCGGCGGCAGTATCGCGATCACTGGGCCACGCCGCGGGGCGTGTGAGGGCCGCGGGGTTGGCGACCGCCGGGGGGCCTGTCACCGCAGCAAAGTGCGGGACGGTGGCGACGGGGGGCTGTCACCGCGGCAGGGCGCTGGACCGCGACGGGCCTAGGGAGGGGGTTCGTTGGCTGCCGCCGCTTCCGCCT
>JANWVS010000383.1 GCA_025056835.1 Gemmataceae bacterium
TCTGTAGCGCCCGTCCTCGCGCCGAACACCGGTGCGGCCCACGGACGGCGAGCAATCCCCGGGGCCGCGGGCGGGTTGGCCGGCCGTTCGGGGAACGGGTGGTGCGAATCGTAGGTGGGACGACGCATTGTCGGTTTGAGCGTGGGGTAGCAAGAAGAAATGCGGCGCTGTCGCGGAGCGCGAGGGCTACCGGTGGTCTTTGGGACGCTGCAACGCCGCGGCGTTCGCCCCAAGCCGCCGAACCTCTCGCTAGCATAGCACCATGGCACCGACCCGCGATCAGCTGGCCGAACAGTACCTCGCCCAGCTTCCTTATCCGCCTTATCCGATGCAGGAAGAGGCGCTCTTGGCCTGGTTTACCGCCGACCAAGGCGTGCTCGTTTGTGCCCCCACCGGCACCGGCAAGACCGTCATTGCCCAAGCGGCGCTGTTCGAGGCCCTGCACACCGACGCAGTCGCATATTACACCACGCCGCTGATCGCCCTGACCGAGCAGAAATTCCGCGAGATGCAGGAGTGCGCCGTCCGCTGGGGCTTCGATCCCAACGACGTCGGCCTGGTGACGGGCAATCGTCGCGTCAATCCCGAGGCCAGGATTCTCGTGGTTGTGGCCGAAATCCTGCTCAACCGCCTCCTGCATCCCGAGCAATTCGATTTCCATCGCGTCGCCGCCGTGGTGATGGACGAATTCCACAGTTTCAACGATCCCGAGCGCGGCATCGTCTGGGAGCTTTCCTTGGCGTTGTTGCCGCCGCAGGCCCGGCTGCTGCTGCTGTCGGCGACGGTCGGCAACGCCCGCGAGTTTCTCAGCTGGTTGGAGCGCTGCCATGGCCGGAAGCTCGAGTTGGTCGAGAGCAAGCAGCGCAAAGTGCCGCTGAGCTACCACTGGGTGCCGGACCAGTTTCTGACCGAGCAGTTGGTCGAGATGGCCAAGGGCGACGCTGGACGGCGGACGCTGCCGGCCCTGGTCTTCTGCTTCAATCGCGACGAATGCTGGAGCATCGCTGAACAACTCAAGGGGCTGCCGTTGCTGACCGGCGAGCAAAAATCGGCCCTGCACGCCGAAGTCAATCGGCTCGACTGGACGCAGGGGGTCGGGCCGAAGATGAAGCAACTGTTGCACCGCGGCGTCGGCGTCCACCATGCCGGCTTGTTGCCCAAGTACCGGCGCGTCGTGGAAGAGTTGTTCACGCGCAAGTTGCTGGCGGTGGTGCTTTGCACCGAGACGTTGGCGGCGGGGATCAACCTGCCGGCGCGATCGGTAGTGCTCAGCACGCTGGTGAAAGGACCGACGGGCAAGCAACGGTTGATCGACGCCAGCACGGCGCAGCAGATTTTCGGCCGGGCCGGTCGCCCCCAGTTTGACGACCAGGGCTACGTCTTCGCCTTGGCCCACGAGGACGACGTCAAGATCCTCCGTTGGAAAGAGAAGTACGACCAGATCCCCGAGACGACGCGCGACCCGGTGTTGCTCAAGGTCAAGAAAGAACTGAAACGCAAGAAGCCGACGCGCCGCGAAAACCAGGTCTACTGGAGCGAGGGCCAGTTCAAGCAACTCCAGACCGCGCCGCCGGCGAAGCTCTACAGCAAAGGACCGATCCCCTGGCGGCTGCTCGCGTATCTGTTGAAGATCTCTCCAGAGGTCCAGCGGGTTCGCGCCGTGTTGCGCAAGCGCCTGATGGATGAGCCGCGCATCCAGGCCGCGGAACGACATCTCGAAAGCATGTTGCAAACCTTGGCCCGGGCCGGTTATGTAACGTTAGCGCCGCCGCCGCCGGTCCCCGGCTCCAGCCGCGCGGCGGAGGCGGCAGACTCCGCGGCCGACGCGGCCTCCCGCTACCAATGCGTCACCGCTACGCCGACGCCTGCCTTGGATCGGCTGCTTGTCTTTCGCAGCATCCATCCGCTGTATGGTGCGTTTCTGCTCCAACATTTGGGCATCGCCGATCGCGAAGAACGCTTGCAAGCACTCGAGAGCGTGCTCGAACTGCCGCGCTCGGTGTTGCGCTATGTCCGCGTGCCCCGCGAAGACAGTCTGCCCCCCGGCCCGTTGGCCCGCAACCGGCTGGATGAAGAACTGATCCGCCGCGGCCTGATGGTGGTCAAGCCGCCGCCGACCGCGGACGATGACGACCTGGACGACGACGCCTACGATCCCTGGGAGGAAGAAGCGCATCCGCCGGTGCTCGCCGAGAAACTGCGGTTGTTGTTCGACGCCCAGTTTCCGGAAGTGACCGACCTGACGACCCAGGCCGTTTGGGCTGCCGGCGAACTGTTTCGCTACGGCGGCGACTTCAACAAATACGTCCAGGGGCGCGACCTGGTCAAGCAAGAGGGCATCATCTTCCGCCACTTGCTGCGGCTAATCCTGCTGTGCGGCGAATTTGCCCAGGTGACGCCGGCCGAGGCCGACCCCGCCGCGTGGCAGCAAGAGATGCGCGACCTCGCCGAGCGCTTGACCGCCAGCTGCCGGGCCGTTGATCCGGAAAGTACCGACGAGGCGATTGAGAAGGCCCACGCCGCCGATGTCGTCGAAGGCGAATCGCGTTAGCCGCTCAGCCCGCGCAGCCCAGCTATTTCTCAAACACTTCGGCGAACAGCGCCGTCATGGCCGCCCAGGAGCGCCGATCGGCCGCCGGGTCGTAGCGCAATCCCTTGACCCCCTTTTTGTCGGCGTCCGGCACCGTGAAGCTGTGTTGCGCGCCGCCGTAATAGATCATCTGATAATCGACGCCGAGTTGGGCATAAGCATCGCGGACCTCCTGGATCGTTTTTTCGGGGATGAACGTGTCGGCGGCGCCGTGGCAGATCAAGATTTTGGCAGTGATCGGTCGGTCGGCCGAGGTGTCGGGAACCAGCAAGGCGCCGTGAAAGCTGACCGCGGCCCGGATGCCGGCGTTGTGATGGGCCAGCAGCAGCGAGGTGGAGCCGCCGAAGCAGTAGCCGATCGCCGCCAGCTTGTCGCCATCGACCTTGGGATGATCGCGCAAAACTTTCAACCCTGCTTGGGCGCGGGCCAGCCATTCCTGCTGATTTTTACGAACGGTGCCGGCCAACGCCGCGGCTTCCTTGGGATGTTCGGTCGTCTTGCCGTCGCCGTACATGTCGGCCGCGAAGGCGACATAGCCCATCTTCGCGAGTTGTTCGGCGCGCTTCTTGGCGTAATCGTCCAACCCCCACCACTCATGCACGACCAAGATGCCCGGCCGCTTGCCGGCGATGGCATCGTCCCAGGCCAACACGCCTTTGCAGGTCTGCGCGCCGACCTGATACGACACGGTCTCGGTTTTGACCTCGGCCCACGCTGGCGTTGAGCAGGATACAAGGATGGCTGCAATGGCAAGGAATCGCTTCATGGTGTACCTCCTGGTAGATGGCCAACGCGCCGACCGTGGCCCGGGGACGTCGGTTCGCAAGCACGGGCCGGCCGCGGTACAATCCCATTACTACGAATCGCAGGTGCGGCGACGAGTTGTCTGGA
>JANWVS010000384.1 GCA_025056835.1 Gemmataceae bacterium
GCTTGACCGTGCTCGACCGGCTCGCCGACAAAGATGCCAAGGACAAAATCGCGTCCAAAACGCACACCATCGAAGTCCTTCCAAAGACGTTCGGCATCGGTGGCCTGGTGGCGCCGGCGGTCGGCTTCGTTGGCCAGCCGCACGCCACCGAGTTGATCCTCTTTTACCTGCCGCTCAACGCCGCCAAGCAGCCCAGCGCGGAAGTGACGATCAGCGTCTTGGACGTCAACAACAAACCGGTCGTGCCGGCGGTCGTCTATGAATTTCCCCGCGATTTGCCGGTGGGAACCGATCTCGTCAAGGAGAACTTCGTGCCCATTCGTTATCCGATGTTTCTGAATCGACCAGGGCGATTCACTGTCGACATTTACGCCAAGGACAAAGTCCAGAACAAAGAAGCGCGTCTTTCCTACACGCTGACGGTGCTCGAGTTAAGTGGAAAATGACTTGGCCTGCTACCGCGCCGCCGCAAGGCGACGCTGACCCCTCTTTGGAGATCCACGAATGCACTTGCTCGACGAGCGGATCGCCCAATTCCGCAAGATGGCCAACGACGATCCCGACAACGAGTTGGGACATTATCGCCTCGGCCAGCTGCTGCAAGAAGCCGGCAGGTTGGAAGAAGCCGTACAAGCTTATCGCCGCACCTTGGAGCTCAGCCCGCAGTTTTCCAAAGTCTATCAGCTGTTGGGAGAATGCCTCAAGCAGCTCGGTCAACGCGCCGACGCCATTAAGGTGCTGCGCGAGGGATTTGCCGTGGCTGACGAGCGCGGCGACTATGTACCACGCGATGCCATGAGCAAACTGTTGGTGGAGTTAGGCGAACCGGCGCCGGTGCCGCGGCCGACGACACCCGCCAGCACCGCGGGGCAGGCTGTGGGCGGCTTCCGCTGTCGACGGCCGGGTTGCTACATGGGGCAGCGCGCTCGGCAATTGCCCAAGGCGCCGCTTCCCGATGACATCGGCCAAAAGATCTTCGAAAATGTCTGCGCCGAGTGCTGGAATTACTGGCTGCGCGACTTGAGCATCAAAGTCATCAACGAGATGCGCCTGGACCTGAGCACGGCCCAAGGGGCTGAAATCTACGATCAAATCATGCGTGAGACGCTGGGGCTGTCATGAGCGCCGGCTTGGATACCACAGCGCCGGCGTCGACCGCGGCCGGCACCGACCAGTACGTCGTGGCCCATGGCAAGGGCGGCGGATTGGGAGTCTTTGCCGCCGGTGACGAATTGGCCTTGACGCGCGGCGATCGCGTGGTTGTGCGCACGGCTCGGGGCCTGGAGTTGGGTACGGTGCTGGGACCGGCGACACTGCGGCAGGCGCAACGGATCGGCGCCTTGGCCGCGGGGGTCATTGTGCGCCGCGCCACTCCGCGGGACGCCGCGGAACAGCAGGAGCTGGCGCGGCGGGCAGATGAATTGTTCCTCGCTTGTCAAGCCCTGGTGGGTCGCCGCGGTCTACGCCTGGCCGTCTTCGATGTGGAACTGTTGCTGGGGGGCCAGACGGCCATTGTCTATTTCGCCGGTGTCGAAGCCGACGTACCGCGGTTAGCGGAGTCCCTGGCAGGCCACGCTGACTTGCAGTGGTATTTTGAATGCGCAACCGGCGGCGTCGCCAGCGGCGAACGGCAGCGCGGCGGCGACCACGGGTGCGGCAAACCCGATTGCGGTCGCGGCAGTGCCGCCGGCTGCGTCGCTTGCGGCTCCGGAGGCGGCTGCGGCACTTGCGGGGCGGGGGCCGTGGACCTCCGCGCTTATTTCGCCCATCTCCGCAGCCACATGGAAACGAACCAGCGGACTTCCCTGGTGTAACCCCGGGCCGCCGGTGTGGCGATTTTGTGCTTGACAGATCGGCGTGACCCGGTCAAACTCACTCATATCCCCAGCGAAACCTGTGATTCTCCGCGGCAAAGGCCTCCCGAAAGGAGGTGGCACGTGCCCTGGCAATTTCGTGTCGTCGATGGGGCCAATCAAGGGGAGATCTTTGCCCTTCCCGAAGGAGTCTCCCCCATCGGCACCAACCGACGCCATGCCGAAATCGTCCTCAACGATTTGTACGTTGCCCGCATTCATGCGGAGGTGGATGTCGATGGCGATCGCGTCGTCGTGACCGACAGCGGCAACAGCCCCGCCGGTACCCTCGTCAACGGTCAACGAATTCGGCAGCAAGAAATTCGCCACGGCGATATCGTGCGGGTTGGAAACTCGCACTTGCGCCTCGAGGACGTGGCTATCGCCGCCTCCGAATCGCCGCGCAGCGAGGACGACGACGTCCCGGCTTACGACATCGAAGTGATGGAAGATGGCGACACACCTGCTGCCGCCACGGCGGGGGCAACGGCACCATCCGCCGGCGCCGCCGTGTCCGCCGCCGCACCAGGCCCCGCCACGGCCGCGGCTGTGGAAGACATCGTCGAAGTCGAAGTGATCGACGAACCTGACGAACCGCCCAAGCCCGAAATTCATCCTCTGCCCGGCGAACGGCTGAAAGAGCTGGTCGGTCATCCCTTGGCCCACTTCCAAGTGGAAGAAGTCATCGCCATGGGCAAATGCAGCGTCGTCTTTCAGGCTCGGGACCTCAAGTCGGACCGGCTCGTTGCCCTCAAGGTGCTGGCCACCGACTTTCCCAAGGGCGAAGCCGAGATGAAGCGTTACGTTCCCGTGTGGAAAGCGGTTCTACCCTTACGCCATCCAAACCTGGTCACTCTTTACGGCGTCGGCAAAACCGGACCGTTTTGTTGGCTTTCCTACGAGTTGGTCGAACACGCCCCTTTGCCCGAGATCATCGACCGCGTCAGCCGCAAGGACAAGATTGATTGGCACCGCCCTTTCCGCATCGCCACGCAAATTGCCCGCGCCCTCGACTACAGTCACAAGCACAAGATCGTCCATCGCAATATCACGGCTGGCCATATCCTCTGGAACAGCGGCGAAAAGGTGGCGAAGCTGGCCGACCTCGGTTTGGCCATGGCCCTCGAGGGCAGCAATCTTGTGCAGATTACGCTACGCGATCGCCTCCAGGCCGACTTGCCCTATTACCCGCCCGAACAGACCGAACCGTCCAACCAAGTCGACGGCCTCTGCGACATTTATAGCCTCGGCGTCGTCGTCTACGCCTTGATGACGGGACGATTCCCCTTCGTCGGCAATAGTCAAGCGGAGTTGATCCGCAACATCCGCGACGCCAAGCCGGTCCGCCCCAGCAAACTGCAACCGAGCATTCCTAAGAAATTCGACGCCATCATCATGAAGATGCTCGCCAAGAAGCGTGACGAGCGTTATCCAACAGCCGAGGCACTGCTCCACGACTTGCACATCGTCGCCGAAGAAGAAGATGCTCTGGTCTGACCGGTCCGCGCCGGCGCCTCAGGTTCAAGGCGCATGGGCTTGTAAAAACGCCCGCAGCTGGACGAACATGTCTTCCGGCAGCGGATCGTTATGGCGGGCGCCGCGAATGGGGTAAAACAATTTCGGCTC
>JANWVS010000385.1 GCA_025056835.1 Gemmataceae bacterium
CGCGGGCTTTCGACCTCGACCTACGCGTGCCTCAGCCGCCGCCACAGGAACGAACGCTCGTGTTTCAGCCCAGGTGAGACGATCCTCAAGTTATGAATACCGCAACACCGGCCGCCGGGCCGTCGCTTCGCTCAGGTCGTTGTTGCATTCTGCTGGCCGCTCTTTTGTGGTCCACCAGCGGAGCCTTCGCGAAGGTGCTGACGCAGCCGACTCCAATCGGCGCTGATCAACCGCCGATTGAAGCGTTGCAC
Source organism: Gemmataceae bacterium (assembly GCA_025056835.1). Classification (GTDB taxonomy): domain Bacteria; phylum Planctomycetota; class Planctomycetia; order Gemmatales; family Gemmataceae; genus JANWVS01. Next base: position 252 of record JANWVS010000385.1, read on the forward strand.
TGGCTCGGCAAAGATTTCCCCGTGCAAATCGCCTGCTACCGCGCTTTGTTCGCGGGCTTGGTGCTGCTGCTCACGGTGCGCCGTGGGCACCTCAGCTTTCGGCCGTCGATGCTGGGCATGGCTGTTTGTTTTGCCCTCATGAATTTTACGTTCATCTCAGCACAAGCGTTGGGCACGGCGGCCAACGCCATTTTCCTGCAATACTCGGCGCCGCTGTGGATGTATCTCGCCGCCGTTTGTTTTCTCGGTGAGTCGGGCGAGCGCCGCGGCACCGTGGCGTTGACCATCGGCATGATCGGTATTGGCGTGATCATCGCCGGCGGCTGGCAAGACGGCGAGCTGCTCGTCGTGGTTATCGGCTTGGCTAGCGGCGTGACCTATGCGGCCGTGTTGATTTTTCTGCGGGTCTTGCGGGCGCAATCGGCCAATTGGCTGACGGCTTGGAACCACCTGCTTGGCGCCGCGGCCTTGGCGCCGATGCTGCTGTGGCTGAGACCGCCGACGCTGCTGCAATTGGCTGTGTTGTTCCTATTCGGTGCCGGACAAATGGGCTTGGCCTACTGGCTCGTGGCTCGCGGGTTGCGGGTCGTCGGCGCTCAAGAAGCCGGCACGTTGACGCTGCTCGAACCCTTGCTGAATCCGGTGTGGGCGTATCTGATCGCAGGCGAAATACCGGCACCGGAGACGTGTGCGGGGGGTGCGCTTATCATCGGCGCGCTCGCCTGGCGTTACTGGCCGTGGCGCGATCATGGCCTTCGCCACGTTTCGGCATAAAGTACCAGCGGGGCTTCCATCCGATATGATGCGGCTCGTCTCCATGCCCCGCGCGAGGTGCTGTCATGCCTCAATGCCCGCTTTGCTCAAAGCAGCTTCGCGAAATCGTGCGCCGCTGTCCGACGTGCCAAGCTGATCTCGATCTGCTCGTCGATTACGTCAGCCACTTGCACGGCGGTTTGGAACGGGCGGAGAACTTAACCCGCGCTGGTGAATTAGGCCAAGCCTTCTGGGCGTACCTCGAAGTCCTCGAGGTCGATCCCGATAATGCGCCGGCCCGTCGGCAAGTCGGTCAGGTCGTGACGGCCGTGCGCCAATTCGACCGAATCAACCAAGGCCGGCATTGGCTCGCTGAGATTCGCCACGGGCCTCCTCGGCCTTCGCCGTGGCGCGCGCTTCCGTTTTGGGGCTGGGCCAGCCTCATCGGTGGTGCGGTCGTACTAGCTTTTGTTTTGGGTTATCTCGTTGGCCATCAGACGAAGGCCGAGCACCGCGGCGACGCGAATGGCGGTCAACCCTTGCCGTGGCGGCCACCTGACAATCAGCTAGGCCCGCCGTCGCGGTAGGCTTGCCACGCTAGGTAAAATGGTGGCGGACGAGTTTGTCCCGAGGTTGACCGATCACTTACGGTCAAGAGAAAGGAGGAATTTCCTTCATGGTGCGTCGCGCGATTTGTGGAGTCGGTGTGATAGCTTTGGTCGGAATTTTGGGCCTCTCGTTTCGTGCGCAAGCCGAAGGGACGGCGAAATCCGGACCGGCCGTCGGCACACAGGTGCCCGGACCATTCCACCCTCTCAACATCAACGGCGAAAATGCCGGTCAGAAAGCTTGTTTGTATTGCGCTCATGGTGCCAATCCGGTAGCGGTAGTTTTTGCGCGGGAAGTTAGTCCACCGCTGACCGACCTCCTCAAGAAGCTCGAAGCTGCAACGGTCAAGTACAGCAAAGAAAGCCTGGGCAGCTTCGCCGTGTTCTGTAACGACAAAGAGGGGCTGAAAGAGCAGCTCGAGAAATTGGCTGCTGACCTGAAGCTCAAGAACGTCGTGCTCGCCTTGGACGCGCCTTCCGGTCCCAAGGATTACAAGATAGCCAAAGACGCTGACGTTACCGTGATTCTTTATGAGGACTTTACGGTCCGTTTCAATCATGCGTTCAAGAAAGGCGAACTCAACGCCACGGCGGTGGATCGGATCGTCGCCGACGTAGCCAAGATTATTCCGAAAAATTAGCAGCGAGCACAGCCAATCGGTATCCGGGACAATCTCAGGGCGGAAACGGTGGGAGCAGCAAACGCCCTCTGTTGACGTCTCGGGGTTGTCCCGTGGTCGTTTGTTTTCAACGGGCTTCGCTGGAGAGCATCCCACGATCGAAGCCCATGTACCAGACCTGCCCCTTCCGAGGCGGCCGATCACTGGAGCCGCTGGAGAAGGGAGCCAAGGCGACTGCCATGTTTTCCCTCCCCCTGGTCGGTAGTCATTCCGCCTCTTTGGCCCCTATGTCGCGTGCCGAAATGCTGGCCCGCGGCTGGCAGGAAGTCGATGTGGTTTTCGTCACGGGTGATGCCTACGTCGATCATCCGTCGTTCGCCATGGCGATCTTGCACCGGGTGCTTGAGGCGGCGGGGTTTAAGGTCGCCATGCTCAGCCAACCGGATTGGCGTTCCTGCCAACCGTGGCGGCAATTCGGCCGACCGCGCCTGTTCTTCGCAATCAGCGCGGGAAACATGGATTCAATGATCAATCATTACACCGCCAACAGGAAGGTTCGTAACGATGACGCCTATTCCCCCGGCGGACGCATCGGCTTACGGCCTGATCGAGCGACGCTGGCGTACTGCCATCGGGCACGCGAGGCCTATCCCGGTGTGCCGATCATCGCCGGCGGCGTCGAAGCCTCACTGCGACGACTAGCACATTACGACTATTGGTCCGACACCGTGCGGCGCTCGATCTTGTTGGATTGCAAGGCCGATCTACTTGCCTACGGTATGGGCGAGCACACCATTGTCGAGATTGCGCGCCGGCTTGCCGCTGGTCAAACGATACGCGATTTGCGCAGCCTTCGCGGCGTGGCTTATGTCTTGGGAGCGAAGGAGGCAAGGTACCTGTATCCCAGTGCCGCTCCTCCGTCCGACCTCGCGAACGGCCAGATCAGCGCGACCATTGCGGGGGCAACAACCGCAGAAATGGAACGGCACCCGGCAAACTCGTGTATCGGGGCTGCGAATGCGGCGGCTTGGCCATCGGAAGTGGTTGTTCTGCCGAGCTACGATGACGTCAAACGCGACAAATTCGCCTTCGCCGAGGCCACCCGCCTGATCCACCTCAACACGAATCCTTTCAATGCCAAGACGCTGCTGCAGTTCCACGACCGCGAGGCCGTCGTCGTCAATCCGCCCTGCTTGCCGCTCAGTGCCGCCGAGATGGACCGCATCTACGACCTACCGTTCACTC
>JANWVS010000386.1 GCA_025056835.1 Gemmataceae bacterium
TGTGGCTGGGGACGGCGTACGCGCCATCGCGGCCCCGGACTGGCCGGCGGCGGCCTCAAGGAAGCCCGCCCGCCAAGGCCAGGAGGCGGCGGCGGGCTTCGGCCTGGATGTCGGCCGGCAGGGCGCCGTCGCCAGGTGCGTAGCGGGCCCACTCGTACAGGCGCATCAGTGACACCGCGGTGTCATTACGGCTTGGGTCCTCGGCCAACCTGCTGCCGATGAGACGATGATTCCAGGTGCGAGCCGGTGTTCCCAGCAGTTGCAACGCCAGGAAATCAAAGGCGGCGATGAACTCCGCGCGGCTGGCCACGGTCGCAAGGTTGACAGGACTTTGCGTTGCACGAAGACTTGGCTCGTGCGCGCGCCGTCGCTCGAGTTGGCGATAAAAGAGCCAACCGAGCAGTGCCAGTAACGCCAGGGAAAGCGTCCACAGGAGGGTGTCGCTGACCTTGCCGGCGTCTGGGCCTGGCGCGCTCCACTGCGGCGTTCCGCCTCTACCGCCGAACTTCAGGCCCCATCGGCCCAAATCCAGTGGTGGGAAGCGGACCGCCGGGAGCCGGGGCCAACGCGGCAGGCTGATGGTCGATGCGCCGACGTTTGGCCGCCACAGCTCGAGCGGCTTGAGCTGGGGCAAGGCGCGGCTGAGCCAACCACCCGGCCCGGCGCCGGCCACGGGAGCAGCCTGTTTGAGACTGCGTAAGGCGCTTTGCCAGGCCGGCGAATCCCGCAGAAAATCGCCGACGGCACCGTTGTTCAGGTCGGTCAGCACTTCCTTGAGCCAATCGGTGAAACGTTCCTCCAGGCTTGGTTCAACGATCGGGGCCGGCGGTTCGACGACGTTCTCGGGGCCGTTCCGCCAATTTTCGATCAAAGCTTGCAGCGTCTTGAGATCAAGCGATACTTGGTCGTCGGCTTGAGAGCGACGGGCCCACTCGAGCAAGGCCTGACGCATTTTGGGGTCGTGCGCCAAAGTTCGCAACCACTCCAGCGAATCAAGCGCCAGCGAAGACCGCGGCGTTGCTTGCAGGCGAGCGAACCAGGCCGCCAACTCCTCCTGCTCAGCAGCGCGCGCGAGAAGTTGTTGAAAAATCGCCGCCGCGTCGCCCGGAAGCTGGAGTTCCTCCTGATCGGAAACGTCGCCCACGAAGCACAAGACGACGATGACGATGCCGGTCATGAAGCTCCCCTGTGCCGACTGACGAAGCGCGACCGATGGCCCGGCGATCCAGCCGTTCCATAGGCTTAGAGTTCACGATACCACCGGCGGAGCGAAGGGGCAATCGACGGCGGTGCCGATGCGCGGGGCGAAGGGGACGAGCCGGCTACTGTCGTCAGGTGGCGATGCGCAGGCCCGTCACGGTCGGGATGCCAAGCCGTTTGGTTTCCGATTGCATCTCTTGGACAATGCGTTGCTTGATCGTCAGGAAGGCGTGGGCAATATCCGGGTCGAACTGTTTGCCCTTCATGCGTTCGACTTCCAGGAAAGCCGCCTCGGGCGGCATACCGCGGCGATACGGGCGGTCGGACGTCATGGCGTCGAACGCATCGGCCACGGCAACGATCCGGGCCAAGCGCGGAATGGCCTCGCCCTTGAGCCGGTCTGGATAACCGCTGCCGTCCCAGCGTTCGTGATGCGAGCGCACGATCGGCAGGATCGGCAGGAGGTCGGCATTTTGCTCGACCATTTTGGCGCCCTTGACCGTGTGCGACTTCATTTCGTCGAATTCCTCGGGCGTGAGCTTGCCGGGCTTGTTGAGGATGCTGTCGCGGATGCCGATCTTGCCGATGTCGTGCAAGGGAGTGCCGATGCGGATCCAGTGCAACTCTTCCGGCGACAGGTCGAGCTGCTGGCCGAGGAGGAACGAGTATTCGGTGACGCGGGCGGTGTGGTTGCCGGTCCAGTTGTCGCGCATTTCGACGGCCTGGCCGAGCATGGTGATGGTGGAATAGAACAGCTCGCGGGTCTTGCGCAGCAGCTGGGCGTTTTCGATGCCGGTGGACACGTGGGCGGCGAGGGCGTCGGCCAGATACAGGTCGTCTTTGGTGAAAGGTTTCTGCATCGGACCGCGGTCGAGATGAAGCACGCCGAGCTTCTTGCGAGGCGTTCGCAAGATCAGGCACAAGACGCTGGCCATCGTGCCTTCGGCAATGCTGCGGGCGCCCATCAACTCGGGGTCGTCGTCCACGCTGGTGCAAAGCACCGATTCGCCGCGGCTGAAAGAGCGTTGCGCCAAGTTCTGGCTGAAGCCGGGGCGGCTGGGGATCTGGCTATGACCGCTGGCCAAGGCCCGCAGACGCAATGGTCCTGTCGGTCCATCGGCGAGGACAATGGCGCCGCGTTGGGCGTCGAGCGTGCTGACGGCATCGTTGAGGATCGAGTGCAGCAGGTCTTCTTCGTTCTCCAAACTGACGAGGTGATGGCCGGCGCGAAGCAAAGCCAGGAGTTGCTCTCCCGGCCGCGGACAGCGGTCGCGGTCGAAGGCCAGGCCGCGAAGCGCATCGTCGAAATTGTTGTGCTCGACAGCTTGCACGAGCAGGCAATCGGCGGTGCGGGTTGTATCGTCGGCGTCTGGCTTCGCGTCAGTGATCTTCTCAACGACCAGCGTGATGTTGCCGCACCGAATCACATCATGGGGACGGAGCGGCCATTCCCCCGGACCGAGCCGCGTGCCGTTGACGAATGTGCCGTTGGTGCTCCCGAGGTCGCGAACGCGCCATCCCTGTGCCGACCAGCGGAATTCCGCATGGCGCCGGCTCACGGAAGTGTCGTCCAGCCAAATTTCCAGGGTATTGAGCCGACCCGCACGCAACAGGGTGTCCGATTCCCAGACCTTGCCGTCGACGTCGCCGTTGATGCCGCGCAGTCGAATGAACTGCTTCACCCCGCACCTCCTCTCGAGCGTTCGCCGGTGGTGGTTGTTCCGAACTCGACTCCACGCCCTTGGGCGAAGCGAACGGCTCCGTCCAACTATAGCTTGTGACGGACGACCGTGCGGCTCGGATTTTCAGATTATTTTTCCCGATCGCTAGCCTCGGATTCCTCCTTGGCTCTCAGACTGGCGATACTTACAATACCCCCTCACGCACGCGGGCCATGGCTCGATGGCGAGCGCCTGGGTCCAAGAAACCAGGTGGACGCGTGTTCCCGCCTCCCAACTGCATCTTGGCTTTACCGCGTCGAGGTCGAATTATGCGTAAGTGCTTGGTTGCGGCCTGTTTTGCCTCGCTGGCAACGACGTTTCTGCTGCCGCCCGCCGGCTGGGGCCAGCAAAAACCGCCGCCTCCTAATCCCAACGCTCCCAACCTGGCTCCTCCCTTCCCGCTTGGAATGCAACGCGGCACGACGAGCGACGTCGTCTTAACCGGTACCAACTTGGCCAACCCCAAGGGCGTTTGGGCTGGATTTCCAGGCACCGCCGTCATCACCAAAGAAGACAAGAACGGCACGGACAATGCTAAACTCAAGGTG
>JANWVS010000387.1 GCA_025056835.1 Gemmataceae bacterium
GTCGCCTTGTGCTTTCGCACCGCGCTACGATCTCAGTAGGGTTGCCGATCGCATCGAGGCCTGGCTGCCGGAGCCGATCGCGGTCATGAAGCTGCGCGCCTTCGTGAGTGCGATTGGCGGCGAAGTAGTCGGCAGTGAACCGGGCCTGTTCCGCGTTCGTATCCGCGATCCGCGCCTTTCGGCGGGTACGAAGCGGCGTTTTGCCTGGTTCGGTTGGACGCGCGACAAGTTGTCCGCGGACGACGGTTTTCTCCATCTCGATTTGCACATGGAGCGCTCGAACCGAAAGCCGGGCGGCGTCGTCGAAATCGTGGTCGTGCTCGAAGCCAAATCGGGCGAGACGGCGGCCGATGCCGAAATGCGTTTCGGCTTTGGTCAACGCATTTGCCGTGAGCTGCGTGCCTATCTCATTTCCGGACGCTAACGTTTCGAAGTTTGGCGGCGCCTTACTTAGTTGCTAACAGTGAAGGTGCTTCCCATCAAAGGGCGGCGGCGACGGCGGCGAGGACTTGGGCCTTGGCTTCAGCGAGCGTTGTTGCCAGCGTGGCCCCGGCAGCAAGGCGATGGCCGCCTCCGCCGAAGCGTTCGGCGATTTGGTTGACGCTGACCCGATCGCGGGCACGGAAACTGACTTTGACACCGCCAGCCGGTTGCTCCATGAAGAAAAGTCCCACCTCGACGCCGTCGATACTGCGGGGGAAATTGACTAAGTCTTCGCTGTCAGAAGGGATGGCCCCGGTCGCGGCGTAATCAGCCAGGTGCAGTTCGGTGAAGGCCACGCGACCGTCCTCGACCACCTGCAAACGCTGGAGTATTAAGCCCCAGAGCCGCAGTCGGGCCAAGGTGTGTTTCTGGTAGATTTGATCCTCCAGCCAAGTGGGGTTTGCTCCCGCCTCTTGCAATTCGGCTGCGAGGCGAAAGGTCGCGGGCGTCGTGTTGGGGTGGCGAAACCAGCCGGTATCGGTAGCCACGGCAGCGAAGAGGTGGTTGGCGGCTTGCGGCGACAACGGCAAGCCGAGCGCACGGAGGGCTTCGGTGACCAGCCGGCCAGTCGATTCCGACGTCGTGTCCTGAAGGCGGACGGCGCCGAGATCGTCTTGTGACAAGTGGTGGTCGATCACGATTTTGTCGCAAGTCATCGAGCGCAGAAACGGGCCGAAGTCACCAAGTTGGTTCCAAGTACCCGTGTCGAGGATGATGATCGCTTGAGCGTTGCGATATTCTTCGCCTGGCGATTCGAAGCGGCGAATGCGCTGGGTGGGATCCATGAAGTCGTAGCGGGGCGGCCAATTGCTGGAGATGACCAAACGAACTTCCTTGCCGATGCGGTCGAGCGCGTCGGCGAGACCTAGCATGGAGCCGAGACCGTCCGGATCGGGGCGAACGTGGGTGGTCAGAAGGAAGCGGTCGCAACGACGCACGACATCGGCCAACGGTGTCCAATCAATGGCCATGCGAAGACCTTTCCTGGCGGGCAGCGCGAAAATCCTTATTATAACGATTCCCACCCGCGAGCCGAGACCAAGTCATGAGTCGTCGATTCCGGTCTGTCGTCGCCTTGGGTGTTGCGTTGGGCAGTCTGACCGTCGCGGTCGCGTGGCAGTCGATGCCGCCGGCCGAGTCTCAGCCAAGGTCGCGCGCTTTGTTGCCGGTCATGCGCGACGCGACTGCGCGGTTTTGGAAAGGCAACCTTCATACGCACTCTTTGTGGAGCGACGGCGACGACTTTCCCGAAATGATCGCGGATTGGTACCAACACCAGGGCTACCATTTCCTGGCGTTGACGGACCACAACGTCCTGTCCGAAGGCGAGAAATGGATTGACCTGCTCGAAGGCCAATCAAGCCGGGCCGAAGCCGTGGGCAAATACCGCAAGCGCTTCGGGTCGGCATGGGTGGAGACGAGAAGGTTCAACGGCAAGGAGCAAGTTCGCCTGAAGCCGTTGGCGGAGTTCCGCAGCCTGCTGGAACAGCCAGGCCGGTTCCTGTTGATCCCGGGTGAAGAGATCACGCACCGGTTTCAACTCAAACCGGTCCATGTCAACGCCATCAATCTGCGCGATGTCATTGCCCCGGCCGGGGGAACGAGTGTGGGCGAAACGATACGGGTCAATGTTCGCGCCGTGGCGGAACAACGCAAGAAAACCGGCCGCCCGATGCTCGCGTTTCTCAATCACCCCAATTTCGGCTGGGGCGTTCGAGCTGAGGATCTGTTGATCGAGGAGTTGCGTTACTTCGAGGTCTACAATGGCCATCCGAGCGTGCGGAATTACGGCGACGAGATCCATCCCAGCAGCGAACGATTGTGGGACATCGCTCTGGCGCTTCGTTTGGGGCGGTACGGAATGCCGCCGCTGTTGGGCCTAGGTACCGACGATGCCCACGCCTACCATGAGTGGGGTATCGGCAAGACGAATCCCGGCCGCGGTTGGATCATGGTGCGGGCACCGTTCCTGACGGCGGAGGCGATCGTCAAAGGGATCGAAACAGGCGATTACTACGTATCGACCGGGGTGATACTCGACGACGTCATTCGCACGAAGCGAACGGTACAGCTGCGGATTCGAGGTGAAAAAGGGGTCGCGTACAAAACGGAGTTCATCGCTACGCTTCGCGAAACACCACTTGCGTCCCAGCCGCAGTACGACAAAGACGGAAAGGAACTCGATGTGACGCGACGGTATCACCCTGAGATCGGCAAAACAGTTGCTGTGTCGACAGGCCTCGAGCCATCCTATGAATTCACGGGGAAAGAACGGTATGTGCGTGCTCGCGTGACTTCATCGCGGCCTCATCCCAATCCCTATGCCAAGGGAGACGTCGAAATGGCTTGGACCCAACCCATGTTGCCGGAGTGAGGTCGGAGACACAGCGAACAAAGACGGACCATGCGGAGCCATCGTTGCGGAAGCTACCGTTCGCCGTTGCACCACTGGTGGTTGGCCCGTGGGGTGGGCCTGGTGGAGCGCGATGGCTGGCTGCGGCCGCCTCCCGGTGCCGAGTCGGTGTTGTTGGGCGACGAACTGACGCTCACTGACGTAAGTCACTGCGCTAAGACGCGACTGATCGGCACGGGCGTTGCTGAGGTGACTACGGCCTTGGTCGGCCATTCGGGGGTGCCAGACCCCGGTCGCATCGCAAGCCTTGCGACTTCGCCCAGCACGCTCTTGTGTCGACTGCGAGCCGATCACGCGCTGATTTTGTCCGCAGGAGCAAGTGACCCGGTCTTGGACGACCGCCTAACGCAACTGACCGTTGCTGCACGAGTGAGTCGGTGGGATGCGACCACGGCTTTGGCTTGTTTTGAATTGCACGGCCGGCGGGCGCTTGAGGTACTGGCTTGTTTGACGGCGCTTGATCTGAGCACCGCCCTGCCCCCGGGCGGCTGCGCCGAGACCAGCTTCGCCCAAGTTTATGCCTTGCTCGTGCGCTGCTTCGGCCAGCGCGAGCGCGTTCTGGTCGGTAT
>JANWVS010000388.1 GCA_025056835.1 Gemmataceae bacterium
GAAACGCACGAAAACATCCTCGAGCAGCGACAGATCGTCCTCGAGGCCGGTGGACTCCACGTCCTGGGCACGGAGCGGCACGAAGCCCGCCGCATCGATCGCCAGCTTCAAGGTCGTTCCGCCCGCCAAGGCGACCCCGGCACGGCCCAGTTCTTTATGTCGCTAGACGACGAACTGCTCGAAGGACTTGGTGAAACACGCCAAGCCGCCCTGCGGAAGTTGGGCGAGCGCGGCGGCAACGTCAACTGGCAGAAGTATCACGCCGCCTTCCTCAAGGCCCAGCGCCGCCTGGAACGCCGCCACTACCGCCAACGCGTCGACTTGATGATTTACGAACGGCACCGGCAAGAGGTGCTCAAGGACATCGGCGCCGATCCCTACGTCGATTGAGCCTGGGCCGAGTGCGCGCCGCGGCCCGGTTGCTGCGCCGCCGAAGTGCCGTCGTCGGGGGACGCACGGTCCGTTGCTCTGGAGGTTTCGACGATCTCCCCGAACAACGCAACAGGATTGTCTGCCATGAGACACCGGTACGTCGCGCTGCTCGTCATGCTTGTCGTCGGCGGACCTGCCCGCGCCGAGCTATTGGAACTCAAAGTGCTGCACCGCGAGCCGTATGAGAACGGCAGGTCCTTCGGCGCCGTGGGAGCGTATGAGAAAATCGTCGGCATCGCCCGTTATGCGCTCGATCCCCAGCACCCGAAAAACGCCGCCATCGTGGACCTGAACCTGGCCCCGACGAACCACGCCGGCCGCGTGGAATTCGCGGCCGACGTCTTCATCCTCGCTCCCAAGGACTTGTCCCAAGGCAATGGGGCCATTTTCTACGACGTCAACAATCGCGGCAACAAGCTCGCCTTGGGCATGTTCAATACGCCGCCGGACAACCCGTTTCTCATGCTCCGCGGCTACACGATCGTCTGGAGCGGCTGGATCGGCGAGCTGCTGCCCGGCGGGGGACGCTTGTTGCTGCAGCCGCCGGTGGCCCAGGAAAACGGCAAGCCGGTCCGCGGCCTGGTCCGGTTTGAAATGAGTACCGACAAGCCGGTCCCGTCGATGCCCCTGTCGCGCCGCGACCACCACGGCAGCTACCGGCCCACGTCGGAAGGCTTGGCCAAGGCGACCCTGACGCGCCGCCGGCACGTCGACGATCCGCCGACCGTGGTGCCGCCCCGGCTGTGGGAGCTGAAGGTCCAGCCGATGATCGAAGTCAAGGAAGGCGTGCCCGGGACGTTGCCGGAAGTTCGCCTTGAACTGGTCGGAGGCTTCGAGCCGGGTGTGTTGTATGAGCTGACGTGCGAATGCGAAGGTTCGCTTGTTCAAGGGACGGGCTTGGCAGCGGTGCGCGACCTGGTGTCGTTTCTGCGCTACGACGTGAGCCGGCGCAATCCGCTTCAGCGGGCCGACGCGAAACCGCCGTTTGATCGCGCCTTGGCCTTTGGCGTCTCGCAAAGCGGGCGGTTTTTGCGGCATTTTCTTTGGCAAGGCTTCAACGAAGACGAAAACGGCCAGATCGTCTTCGACGGCTTGATGCCTCACGTCGCCGGCGGGGGGCTGGGGTTCTTCAACCACCGCTTTGCCCAGCCGACGCGCCACAACGGGCAACACGAGGACCACACCTACCCGTGCGACATGCCGCCGTTCGCTTACGGAAGCTACGATTCTCGAGACGAGGCCGGCGGCGACGCAATCCTCGCGCCCTATGCCAAGAGCGCCAAGCAACCGAAAGTTATTCACACGCAAAGCGCCGCGGAGTATTGGCATCGCAGCGGTTCGCTGGTGCACACCGACCCCACCGGCAGCCGCGACATTCCCATTCCGGCGACGGTGCGGATCTACGCCTTCGGCGGCACGCAACACGGTCCCGCCGCGGAACCGGTCAAACCGGGCCTTGGCCAGAACCTCGCCAATCCGGCCGACTATCGACCGTTCCTGCGGGCCTTGCTCGACGCCCTGGATGCCTGGGTTCGCACCGGCAAGGAGCCGCCCCCCAGCTTTTACCCGCGGATCGACGCCGACACGCTGGTGAGTCGCGAACGCTGCGCCGGCTTGTTCCCCAAATTGCCGGGCGTCAAGTTCCCCGAGGTGATCCAGCAACCGGCGCTGCCCCACTACGCCTTCTGGCCCGCCGACAAGGGCTTCGTCGCGGTCCCGCCGTGGGCCCCCATGATCAAGGTGGTGCGCGTGCTGGTGCCGCGCTGCGATCAGGACGGCAACGACGTCGGCACCCTCAACCTGCCCGACGTGGCCGTGCCGTTGGCGACCTACACCGGCTGGAACCTGCGCCGCGCGGAGGTCGGCGCGGCCGACCAGTTGGCCAATCTCCTCGGCTCGTACCTCCCTTTCCCCCGCACTAAAGAAGAACGCCTCAAGACCGGCGATCCGCGAATCTCCATTGAGGAGTGCTACGGCACCTTCGAGAAGTACCGCAAGCGCTATGCCGAAGCGTGCGAGCGCCTCGTGGCCGGACGTTATTTGTTGCCGGAGGATGCCCAGCGCCTGATCGATGGGCGAGACAAAGTGCGGCCATTATTCGCGCGCTGAATCGGTCTCAATCGACCGAGGTCGTCAGCCCTTGGGCCATTTTGATTTCCTCGGCGTGATTGACGGTCCAGGCGGTCTTGTGGGTGACGGTTTCGATCAAGCCGGCGGCCGAGGGATGGCCGTTGCCGCTTTTCTTGACGCCGCCAAACGGCAAATGGACTTCGGCGCCGATGCAGGGGAGGTTGACATAGCCCATGCCGTAGTGGCACTCTTCGCGGAAGAGTCGCATGGTGCGGTAGCTTTCCGTGATGACGGCCAGGGACAGGCCGTAGTCGGTGTCGTTGTAGATGGCAATGGCCTCGTCGTTGGTTCGGAAGGGGATCAGGGCTAGATGGGGGCCGAACACTTCCTCGCGAATACAGCGGATGCCGGGCCGGGCCTCGATGCGATAGATAAACGGGGCCAGGAAACAACCCTTGGCCAGGTCGCCGTCGCGCAGCCGGCCGCCGTCGAACAGCACCTCGGCGCCCTCTTCCTTGGCCAAGGCATTGTAGCGGAGGATCTTTTGCACGGCGGTTTCGTGGATCACCGGGCCGGTGAAGTTGGCGGGATCGAGCGGGTCGCCGATGCGCAGCCGCCGGGCTAGACCGACCAGCTTCTCGGCAAAGCGGTCGAAAAGGCTCTCGTGGACCAGGACCCGACCCGCCGAGACACAGCGTTGCCCGCTGGTCTTGAAGGCGCTGATCAAGGCACACGTCACGGCCAAGTCGAGTTTGGCGTCTTCACAGACAATGACGGCGCTTTTGCTCCCCATTTCGCTGGCCACGATCCGATCCGACAGCGGCGCGGACAGCTCTTGGATGCGTCGGCCGACGTCGTAGCTACCGGTGAACAGCACGACGTTGACGTCCGGATTTCGCACCAGCGCTTCACCGGCCTCAGCGTCGCCATGCACCAAGTTGATGACGCCGGGGGGAAACCCAG
>JANWVS010000389.1 GCA_025056835.1 Gemmataceae bacterium
CGATCCTGGCTGTGTAAGCGCTGGGCAAGATCGTAGTCGTAGCGGAGCAGATCGCCCAGGCGTCGGCTTCGCCCGGCAAAGCGCACGTGCAGCGGATTGACATAATCGACGCGCAGGCCGCCGCTGCGCCACAACACGCGGGCCCCTGGTGCCGCCCGGTTGACGAGTGCTTGCCACTGCCGCTGCAAAGTCGCCAAGCTGTGGGCACTCAACCAATCCATGTGATCGAGCAAGACAAAGCGGGAAATACGTTGTCGGCTGCGTTCGAGAAATCCCAGGAACGAATCAGTATGAATGTGAATACAGTCGACCAAACCGGCTTTCAGCCGTAGGAAGTTTTCGCGCTTCAAGTATTCCGGGCAGCAATCCGCGCTGTACTTGCCGGTCAAGTAAAGCCGCCAAAAGTAGTTGTCTTGCAAGGGAATCCGGGAAAACACCGCGGTAATGCGGTCTTCGATGAAGCGAGCGATACCGCCGGGGTAAGTCGTTTCCACTTGGCGGCGCTGCGATGGCGGCACCCCCAGAAATGCCAGCGTGAGATCCCGACCGGCAATCCAACGCAGCAAACCCGACCAAAAAGCGGCGTGTAATGCCGGTGTATAGAGCTGCTGTTGCTCGGCCAGCGACCGTGCCTCCAGCAGGCGGGTGATGGCTTCACGAAGCCGCGCTCGAATGTCGATGTAGACGTTGATCCACCAGGCCAAAGCACCGGCCGTGCCGAAATAGTAAAAAGATGACCGGAGGCCTCGTCGTGCGAACCAATCAATGTGGCGATCCCAAAAGCGGCGGGCCGACGGCGACAGCAAAGGCCGAAGCGATTGCTGATAGCGCCAGCGCACTTCAGGACAATAGCCCCGGCCGAACATTGCGAAGAACGTCTCGAACTCCAAGGCACGGATCCCTGCGATCTTCAGCTCCAGCAGCGCGTTTTGGCGATAGTTGACGTCGATCGCGTCGATCCGTCGAGGTTGGTCCAAGGCATAATCCAGCACGTTGCAACCGGCTGAGGTAATGACCGCCACGTGATCGTCCGGTCCCAACCGCAGTGCCTGGCGATCCAGGCGCGGATCTTCCCAGCAGGTGTTATAAACGAGATTGTGCCCGTGAACCCAGTCGAAGCAGTGTCGCGACAACCATTGACCGAGGCCCATGGCCTCCTCCTCGTTCAATCAGCGACGTAATGAAGAGCCAAAGCATTGTTCACCACCGTCGCATAAGCACAGGGATGCTCGGTCCACGAACCCGTATTCACGTAATGAACGCCGTCGACATACAAGTCTTCGGCGTAATGCGTGTGCCCGGTGATCATGCCGTCGAGGCGTTCCTGCCGGGCATAGGCGATGGTGCGGGCCCGCACGTATTCGAGCAGACCACCAAAGCGCTTCGATTTCTTCTTGAGCCACTTCGCGAGTTTCTTGTTGATCTTGGTGGTCAACTGGTAACACATCACCGCTACGTCGGTCAGCTTCGGATAGTTGATCGTCGGATCGAACCGATCGCCGTGCAAGACGAGGTAATTGCGGCCGTCGATGGCCAAGCGGAATTCTTCGTGCATCGGCACCTCTAAAATGCCGGGGAGAATGCACGACGTGCCGAAGTTGGTGCGATCCACCGCCGTGTGATGGTCCCAGTCGTGATCGTGGTTGCCACGGATCAAGATGACGGAGCGTTCGCGGGCCACACGCCGCAAACGATCCAGCAAGTCCCAGTGCGCACGCGTAAATTTGCGAAAGTTGACGGTGTTGATGGTGTCGCCGTTGAGGATCAGCCGATCAAAACGCACCCGATCGAGTACCTCATTGATGAGCGCGACATCGCAATGTCGGCTGCCGATATGCAAGTCCGATAGGATCAGCGTATCCATACACGGTTCACAGGTAGCGTCCGTGCGCAAAAGCTGAGTGAACGTCGCGTGAGAAGCGTATGAGTTTTTTCGCGAAGCCTATGGGCACGCCGCCCCCGCGCGGAACGACCCTGCGGCTCGTGGCAGCGGCCTTCGGCCCAACACGTCTCGGCCATCGGAAGCCTCGACTGTCACGACTAGCAAACGGTAAAATACCCCCATGTCGTCCCGTGCCGCCGATCGGCCATGGCCGACATCTTTACGCGACTTGCCTTCCTGGGTGGAGACCACCGAGGGATTTGCTCCACTTCTGGCGGCATTGCGTGCGCGCCGGGCGGCCACAATCGATGGGGCTTGGC
Source organism: Gemmataceae bacterium (assembly GCA_025056835.1). Classification (GTDB taxonomy): domain Bacteria; phylum Planctomycetota; class Planctomycetia; order Gemmatales; family Gemmataceae; genus JANWVS01. The sequence goes on from JANWVS010000389.1 coordinate 2,203, forward strand.
ACTCGGCAGCAGCCCTGACGGCGGCCGCCCTCGGTCTGGCAGCGCCGCGAACCTTGCTTGTTGTCCTGGCTCATCCTCGCGATCTCGACGCCTGGTCGGACGACCTCGTCAGCTTCACCGGTCAGCGACCTGCCCTCTTCCCCGCCTGGGATGCTCTGCCGACCATTCACACGGTGCTCGACGAGGTCGGCGGACTGCGGTTGCGACTGCTGCGGCACCTCGAAAGCGAACCGCCCCCGCGCTTCGTGCTGACGACCATGCAAGCCCTGCTGCAACCCGTGCCGAGCCGCGAACAGCTCGGGCAGCGGCGCCTTGCCTTGCGCCTCGGCGCGGAGATCGGCTTGGAGGACTTGGTCGCCTGGCTCGGCGAACACGGCTACCAGCGGATGGATGCAGTCGAGCTGCCCGGCGAGTTTTCACGGCGCGGCGGTATCGTCGACGTCTACTCGCCCGACGCCGAAGCGCCCTACCGCATCGAGTTCTTTGGCGATGCCGTCGAGTCGATCCGGCAGTTCGCGGCCGACACGCAACGGAGTCTCGGCGAGTTGCAAGCCGTCGAAATCACGGCCCGGCACGTTGCCGGCGCTCTCGGCAGCGCCGCCAGCCAGCGTGGCCATCTCTGCGATTATTTGCCCGCTGAAACCTGGACCATGCTCGTCGAGACCGCCGAGCTGCGCGAACAGGGCCGGCATTACCTCGAACGGGTGCCCGACCTGACGGGGCTTTACTCGCCGGAAGCGGTACTGCAACAGCTCGTCCGCTTCCCGAGCATCGCGGTTTCGGGACTGCCCGCCGGCAGCATGGAAACGACGTGGCACTTGCGGGTGGAATCGGTAGAGCGTTTCTCCGGCGATGTCCTGAAGGTCCGCGACGAATTGGATGCGGCCGCCGCCAACGACTTCGTTCTGATCGCCTGCCATAACGAGGCCGAAAAGAAACGCCTCGGCGACGTGCTCGCCGCCGGCCAGCTCGCGCGGCAGGGGCGGCTCCACCTGGTCGTCGGCCACGTCGCGGCGGGGTTTCGCTGGATTGCCGAGGAGGGCAGCCTCGTCGTTCTAGGCGATCATGAATTGTTTCACCGCGAACGTGCCCAGGCGATCGTGCCGCGCCGCCGGCTCGAAGCGCGAGCCATCGACAGCTTCCTCGACCTTCGCGAAGACGACCTGGTCGTCCACCTAAGCCACGGCATCGCTCGCTTCCGCGGTATGGAACTGCTGGAGAAGAACGGCCTGACCGAGGAGCACCTGGTCCTCGAATT
>JANWVS010000038.1 GCA_025056835.1 Gemmataceae bacterium
CCCCTCCCGCCGGCGCCGGAACCGTTGCGGAGCGTCGCCCCGCCGCCGATTGCTGCGACGTCGGTGGCCCCGCCGCCGATCGCTCCGCCGCCGGTCGCCGCAGCGTCGCCAGGGAGCCACGCGACGATGCGAACAGAGCCGGAGCGCGTTATCGCCACCTCGCAGGCGTTGCCGGTGGCGCCGCCGCCGTTGCCTGTCGCCAATCGTCCGCCGCCGGGCCGCGACCTGCCGCCGCTTCGCTACGTCAATCACCCGGAAGTCATGGTGGAATACGAACTGTCGCGCGTCGGTCCCAGCGGCGTCGGCAGCGTCGACCTGTGGTGGACGAAGAATGACGGCCAGACGTGGGAGCTGTACGCCGTCGATCCCGAAAGTAAGAGCGGCTCCGTCCGCAACGGCGTGCACAAACGCCTGGTATACTTGCAGGACGGCGACGGCACTTATGGCTTTGCCTTGGTGGTCAAGAGCCGGGCCGGCCTGGGCAAAGCGCCGCCGCGCCCCGGCGATCCGCCCGATATCCGCATCGAGCTGGACACCTCGGCGCCGGAGGCGAAGCTCTATGAACCTCAGCCCGATCCGCAGAAGGCCAACACCTTGCTGCTGAAATGGACGGCGGTGGACAACAACCTGTCGCCCACGCCGATTACCCTGGAATGGTCTGCGCGGCGTGAAGGACCGTGGACGCCGATCACGCCGTCGCCGCTGCCCAACACCGGACGCCATTCCTGGACCTTGCCCGAGAATCTGCCCGTGCAGGTCTACTTGCGCTTGCGGGTCCGCGACCTGGCCGGCAACGAAAGCGTTGCCGTCACCCAGGACCCGCAGCTCGTCGACCTCAGCGAACCGGAAGGCCGACTAACCAATGTGATTGTCAGCCCACGCTAGGAACCTGACGCCGAATTGGACGCAGCGGCGTGCCGTCGTTAAAATAGCGGCGACCGCCGCCGAGGCCGCCTTAGCTCAGCCGGTAGAGCGGCGCTTTCGTAAAGCGCAGGTCCAGGGTTCGAGTCCCTGAGGCGGCTTTCCGCTTGATGATACGCCCGGCCGCTTCAACACGTCTGGCCGGCCGCTTCGACGTGTCTCTTGATCGTGCCTGAAATGGTGCGTGCCTTAATCCCGGTCGCGGACGCGGGGACGGACGGTGAAGGGTCGGACGAGTGTGGACGCGGCGTATGGGATCACCAGTCTGAGTCCGCAGCGGGCCAACGCCGCGAAACTTCTGGGGTTGACGCAGAGCCGCTGGGGATCGAGAACGGGCTGCATGACCGCCGCAACGCGACGCTGGGCAAAGATCGAAGCCGAATTCGCAAGGGAGCGGCGCCGCAGGTGATCCCGCCTTGCGGACCCGCGTCGTCCACATCGTGAGCCACCTGGCGAGCAACCTCGCTGCGGCCCTCCGCACCATGAACAACTGCTTCGACCGCGCCCTGAAACTTCTCGGCTTTCCGTAAATTGAATCGGCGAACAGCCGCATCGCCGCTGCCGCGCTTTGACGCCCCGCACCGCTCGAGTGCTTCGTCCGCCCGGCTTCCCGGCGACCTGGGCGCCGCCCCCGCGCAGCTGTCACAACGCCACCAGCCGTCCGCTCCGATTGGCTTCGTAAATACCCAGGATCACTTCAACCGCCCGACGGCCTTCGCGGCCATCGACCAGCGGGGCCCGGCCCGTTTGGATCGCCTCGACGAAGTCGGTCAGCTGCCGGGCATGGCCGACGTGCGAGATTGCCGCCGGATTGGAGGCGCCGCCGGAAGCGCCGGACTTTTGGGCAAAGCGTCGGCGGATTTCTTGGTCGGCGGGACTTTCGGGATGGAATTCCCAGCGGACCAGGTCGTCTTGCTCCACGACCACGGTGCCGCGATCGCCGTGGATGGCGATGGTTTTAGGCAGTCCGGGCCAAACGCTGGTTGTGGCCTGGATGACGCCCAGTGCCCCGTTGCGGAAGCGCAAGCAAGCCACGGCCGTGTCTTCCACCTCGATCCGTTCGTGGGCGAGCATCGCGGTGATGCCGAAGATGTGCGACACCGGGCCCATCATCCACAAGAGCAGATCGACGTTGTGAATTGCCTGGTTCATCAGGGCGCCGCCGCCGTCGAGGGCCAAGGTGCCTTTCCAGCCGCCTTGGTCGTAGTACGATTGCGGCCGCCACCATTTACAGGTTGTTTCGCCCAGCGTCAGCCGGCCGAAGCGTCCCGCCGCAATGGCTTGTTTCAGTTCGACGTTGGCATCGCCGAAACGCGACGGAAAGATCGTGCAGAGCTTGACCCGGTTTCGGTCGCACGCGTCGATGATGCGGTCGCAGCGGTCGAGGGTGATTTCCAACGGCTTCTCCACGACGACATGCTTGCCCGCGTTGGCCGCGGCGACGGCCGGCTCCAGATGAGCGCCGGAAGGAGTGGTCACGATGACCACGTCGATGTCGGGGCGCTTCAGCACCGCGCCCAAGTCGGTCGCCGTGTCGCATGTCAGATTTAATTCCCGGACCATCGCGTCGGCATTGGCCTGCGTTCGACTGACGACGGCCCGTAGTTGCGCGCCCGGCACTTCGGCCAAGGCCCGGGCATGAAACCGGGCGATCATGCCGCAACCGACAATCGCGAACCCCAGCATGGCACCTCCCGTTGGTTGCTCGCCGCCGCAGCGCCGCCTCCCGACGCCGCGCCGGTCCCCTGCCCTGCCCGACCCCGGAAGCTCAGCGCTGCACCAGGGTGTAGGCCCGCCCGAGGTATTGCAGGCCGCTCAGGGCCGTGGCCACGATCATGGCGTAAATCAAAACGTCGCGCGCCAGCGTCACCGTCGTTGCGGCCTGCGCCGCCGCCAGGTACCGATCGATGAACACCGCCAACAGCGCCGCACATTGCAGCACCATCTTGATTTTCCCAAGCCAATCGGCGCCGAACTGCGCTCCGGCGTTTTCCATGAAGCTGCGCAGGCTGGTGATGATCAGTTCGCGGCCGACGACGACCGTAACCATCCACGGCGTCACGCCGGCTTCGGCAATCGGGATCAGAAAGGTGAAGGCGCCGCAGATGACCACCTTGTCGACGAGCGGATCCAGATTGCGTCCCAGCGTGCTGGTAAGATTCTGGCGCCGGGCCAGATAGCCGTCGAGCCAGTCCGTGGCCGCGGCCAACGCGAAGACGATAATACAAGCGACCCACAACTGGTGGTGAATCAGGCCGAACAAGACGAGTCCCAACACCAACCGCGATCCGGTCAGGAGATTGGGCACGTTGACGACCGGCGGCGTGGTTGTGACAGTGGCCATGGTCCCTTCAAACGTCGAGCCGCGGGAGCGGCGCAGCCCTCTTTGCGGGTCCAGTCGCCGAGCCGCGGCATGGCCCGGGCGCTTCCCGCAGGTCGAACGATCAACCTTCGGCGGCGCTCGCTGCCCTTGTCCGCCGGCGGCCCGGCCCGTCAGCGCGCCGAACCGACGGCCCGGCCGACCAGATCGTAACCGTCGGCGGCGGTGATCTTGATCTTCACCAGGTCGCCGGCCGCCAATCCTTTCCCCTTGACGCGAACGACGCAATCGATCTCCGGGGCGTCGGCGTGGCCGCGGGCGAGCAACTGATTCGGCATCTCCGGGTCGGGGCCATCGATCAGGGCGTCGATGGTCGTGCCCACCTGCCGCCGGCTCCACTCCAAGGCAAGCTCCTGCTGCACGCGCATCAAGCGATCGCGGCGGGCGGCCTTGGTCTCCTCGGGCAGGTGGCCATCGAGGCGGGCCGCGGGCGTGTCGGGTTCCAGCGAATAGGTAAAGACGCCGAGCCGCTCAAACCGCGCCGCCCGCACATAGTCGACCAGTTCCTCGAACTCCTCCTCCGTCTCGCCGGGAAAGCCGACGATGAACGTCGTCCGCAACGTCAGGTTCGGCAGCGCCGCCCGCAGCTTGCCCAGCAAGTGCTCGATGTCGGCACGACGCACGCGGCGTTGCATCCGCCGCAGGATGCGGTCATTGACGTGCTGAAGCGGCACATCGAGGTAAGGGACGATCTTTCGGCCCGTCGCCAGGGTCTCGATCAGCTCGTCGGTGAAGTTGATCGGATAGAGATACAGCAGGCGCAGCCACTCGAGGCCGTCGATCCGGTCCAACTGGCGCAGCAGATCGGCCAGGCGCGGCCGGCCATAGAGGTCGAGACCGTAGTAAGTCGTGTCCTGGGCGACGAGGATCAACTCGCGGACGCCGTCGGCGGCCAATTCGCGGGCCTCGCGGACCACCTCTTCCATCGGCTTGCTGACGTGCTTGCCGCGCATGCCGGGGATGGCGCAGAACGTACATGTGCGGTCGCAGCCTTCGCTGATCTTCAGGTAGGCATAGTGTCGGGGCGTGATCCGCAGCCGGGCGGTGTCCTCCTGGGCGCGGACCGGGGCGGGGCGGAAAAGACGGCGCTGCTCCTCCACGCCGTCGAGCACGCGGGCGATTTCCTCCCGGCCGAAAACGCCAACCAAGGCATCGATGCCGGGGACTTCGGCGAGCAACTCGTCTTTCTTGCGTTCGGCCAGGCAGCCGGCCACGACGACCTTGCCGACCTTACCCTGTTCCTTCAGCGCCAGCATTTCCCGGACGACGCTCAACGATTCCTGCCGGGCCGCCTCGATGAAACCGCAGGTGTTGACCACGACGACGTCGGCCCCCTCCGGCTGCGGAGTCAACGTGTAGCCGTCCCGCGCTAGCTTGCCGAGCATGCGTTCGGAATCGACCAGATTCTTTGGGCAGCCGAGACTGACGAACGCGAATGTTTTCGAGACCATAAAGCACTGCCGGGGCCTACGCGCTCCAGAAAAGATAATCTACGAGCCGCTTTCGGGCCGGCAACGACCAAGGCCGCGTCCCGGGCCGTTCGGCCGTTCGCTGGCGGCGTCGGTCGTTATGGCGCGAACGAGCCGGACCGGTTTGCGGCGGCACAAGGACTTATGGCATAAGCGCATCGCCCTGGGAGCCGTTCGCCGCGCCGGCACCATGCGGCAATCGTTTGCCTTTGTCGCGGTCGCAAGCTAGACTGGAGATGATTCCCGTCCTGCCCCTCATCCCCACGGCTAGGCCGCGGCCCTGCGCCGGGGCTTGGCGACTCATTTGGACCCCGTGACGGAAACCGCTCGTGATCCCTGTTGCTACCGCCGTGTGCCTCGACCAGCCCGAACAAATGCTCCTGGACCATCTTACCCAGAGCGTATTTTTGAAGGACCGCGAGGGCCGGTTCGTGGCCGTCAACCAGGCCTTTTGCGAGGGACTGGGCCGAAACCGCGAAGAAATCCTGGGACGGGACGACTTCGCTTTCTATCCCCGCGTCCTGGCGGAGAAATACCGGGCCGACGACGCCCGGATCCTCGAGGAAGGCGTTCCCCTGGAAACCGAGGAGCAGAACATTCGCAACGGCCAGTGGCGCACCGTGCGCGTCGTCAAGTCACCGGTCCGCGGACCGGACGGTTCGATCCAGGGCATCCTCGGCATCTTCTGGGACATCACCGAGCAACGCCAGCTCGAAGCGCAACTGCGGCAGGCACAAAAAATGACGGCCATCGCCCAGCTCGCCGGCGCCATCGCCCACGATTTTAACAATCTCTTGACCGGCATCGCCGGCAATCTGTCGCTGGCCTGCATCGAAATCGATCACCTGGCCCTGCCGGTGTTGGCCCACGTCCGCCGCCTGCTCAGCAACGCGGAACAGACGACGCAGCGGGCCGCCGACCTGACTCGGCAACTGTTGTTGTTCGCGCGCCGCTTGCAACCCCAGCCGGCGCCGCTGGCCGTCAACGACTTGCTCTGTGACATCCTCCAAGAGCAGCCCTTGCCCGAAACCATCAAGCTGTCGCTCAGCCTCGACCCGGCGCTTGGAGTCGTCGAAGCCGACGCCGGCCAGTTGCGCCAGGCCATCCGGCATCTTTTGATCCGCGCCCGCGAGGCGATGCCGCAAGGCGGAGTGCTGACCATCCAGACCAACAACGTCACGCTCGTGCCCGAGGCAGCCGCCCATCGCGCCGTGCCCGCCGAGCGCTCGACGATCATCTTGCCGCCGCTACACGCCGATGCCCGTATCGGCGATTTCGTGCGCCTGCGCATCGCCGACACCGGCATCAGCATTGCTCCCGACGTCCTCGATCATCTCTTCGAGCCGTTCTTTGCTACCAAAGGCCTGAGCCACGGCACCGGGCTGGGCTTAGCCATAGCTGCCAGCATCGCCAAGGACCACGATGGCTGGCTCGAATGCCATAGCGGACCGGCGGAGGGGACACGCTTCGACCTGTACCTGCCGCGCCGGTGGAACCTCGCGACGACACTGGGCTGATCCACGCGCCCACGACCGCTCACGCCTCAGGGTCCGCGCCGCGGGCGGCTAACTCGTCCGCCAGGCGTTGCCGCAAGTCGGGATGGGCGGCCAAGGCGTTGAGGACGATCCGCACCACCTCGCGCACTTCCTCGTGCAACAACGCGGCGGCGTCCGTCTGCGCGGCCGTCGCGGCACGAACGGCCGCCGACCATCCCGGCTGGCCGCGGCGCTCGCGCCCGGGTCCGTGCTCCAACCAGATGCGCGGCTGGTCCTGCAACATCGCCACTTCCGCCTTCAACCGAGCTTGAGCGTGTGCCTCCGCCATGGCTTTCAGGAAACTGCGCCACGGCTCCCGGCCCGCCGCCCCCGACCCGCGGCGCCGCCACTTCTCCAACACCGCCGGCGACACGCCCCACGCTTGGGCCGCCACGTGCGGATAGCCGCCCGCCCGAATCGCCGCCACGATCTGTTGCGAAAGTTGCGGCGTCAGCTGGGGTTCCCGTCGTCGCGCCATGGTCGATCTTCCAGCAACGCCGCGCCCAACTGTGCCGGCAGCGGCGGCCCGATATAGGTAAAGCCCGCCGTCAACCGCGTGGTCGCATGCCGCAGCCGGCCTTCGTGTCCCGCGGCAAAGGCCGGCCGCCGGTGCATTTCCCAATGCGGCGACCGCAGCCGGGCGCGGATCAGCGCCGGGTGCGTCGTCGTCGAGATCGCCCGAAATCCCAGGCCCGTCCACAGCCCGGCCGCGAAGTCGCTCAAGGCATTGCCGAGGCCGATGCCTTGGTAGTCCGGCAGCGTCACCGTGCGGTGCTCGCGCCGCGAGCGCGGACCGGGGCCAAACCACGGCAACCAGGCCGTAAACGCCACCGGTCGCTCGCGCCACGTCGCCAAAAAGCACACGGCCCCGCCGCTGAGCGAGTGACTCAAATAGTGATGTGGTGCGAATAGCGGCCACGCCGATGCCTGGCAGCGAACGACCTCCAGGGTAACACGAGGCCGCCGTCGAAGCCGCCTCCAGGCAAACAGGTTTTCCGCCGGCCGGTAGACCCAGTCGGGTTGCAGCCAGGCTTCGACATCCTCGTGGCAAGTGATCGCCACGAACTGCTGCCGCCGCTGCCGAATCAGCTTGGCCGCCGCGGCGCTGCCGATCTGCGCCACCGTGCGATCCACGACGCTGGTGTATTCATCGAGGACCACCCGCCCTCCCGGCGGCGCCGTCGCCAGGAGCAGGGCCAAAGTCACGCGAAACTGCTGCCCCGTCGACAGCACGTGAAAGGGCCGCAGCCATGCCGGCGGCGACGAAAAACCGACCCCCGACAACAGGGCGACCACTTCCTGGATCGGCATCGTCTCGGGAAAGGCGTCGATCACCGCCCCGCGCGACAGCCAGGCGGCAAACTCCGCCGGTCGGCCCTCCGCGTCCCGCTCGGCCAGCTCTGGAAACATCCGCCGGGCGATCGTGCTCTTGCCGCAACCCGACGGTCCGACGATCAAGCCTATGTGCCACGGCCGTTCCTCGATTGGCAAGCGCACCTGCCATTCCAGGCGGTTGACCGGCGCCGCCGCCAGGTCGAACATGCCGCGCACTTGCTGCACCCGCGGCGACTCGATCACCGGCGATTCGACGACGATATGCGCGTTCATGTTCGGCCCTCGCTCTTCGCCCTTTCGTTCGTCACCCTATCGCCCTTCGCCACTGGCCCTCCGCCCGCCGCGACTACCCAAACGCCCCCCGCCGTTCGCCCGGTCAACCGATCTTCGCCTGACAGCGCAGCCCTTCGGCCTGGAAGCGCTTCAGCAAGGCAAGCTGTTCCGCCTCGTCGGCGCATGCCACGAGGACGTAATACTGCTCCGGCGGCATCTCCTCGGCGGCGGCCTGGGGCAAGCCGCGCTGGGTGGCCCGGCTCGCCTCCTCCAGCACTTCCCACAATGACTTGACCGCTTCTGAGTCGCGCTCGGTCTGCTGACGCAGCTCTGTCAGCAAGTCGGCGTCGTAACCCGCCAATTGCGCCAGGGGGTCGATGGCCAAGAGCAAGGCCCGTGCCTCGGCGTCATCGACGTCGAGCACTTCCACGTCGACTTCCTGGTCGGGATGGATTTGGGCCCGCAGGTGGCCGTCGATCAGCTTCAGGCGGCCGTCCGGCAGGGCGTAGGCCAACAGACTGCGAGCAAAGCCGATCTCGGCGTAGAGCTTCTCCAGGGCACGGCGCTGGGCCGGACTGTGCGTTCGCGGATTCAACTCGTGCGGCACCAGTTCTCCCGCGCGGACCCGCACGTGCCGCACGATGCGATTGCGCAGCCGGGAAACGTTGCTCATGGCATCCTCCGGTTCGATCTCTACAGTTCGTTGGTCGGCCACGGCGGCGCCTGCCGGTCGAGGTAGACCCTTTTGTGGTCGAGCGCTTGGTTGCGGTGGACACGCTCGATGAACACCACGCGAAAGGCAGTGCCGTGGCGATCGGGCACGTACACGGTGTCCTGGAAGCCGGCGCCGAGACTGCCGAGATAGCAATCGCGGAGGTCGACGTCGGTTTCCACGAGCATGATGTGCGTCCAGCAGAGCTGCACGGGCGTCGTGGAGCGGTCGCCCTGCTCTTGGCCGGCACGCCAGGCGGGTTGCAGATAGCAAGGCACGGCGGCCACCGCCGGCGGCGCCGGCGGCATCACGCCAAAGCGATAGATGTCGCAGGTGGTATTCGGTTGGATGGGCAGGGCCATCGCGTCTCTCCCTGGCGTCGCGGCGACGAGCGGGGGCGGCGGGTGGTCCGGCCGCGGCGCCGCTGTGCCGCTCAGGCTCGGTAGGCTCGGTACGGCGCCAACAACGTCTGCACGCCCACGGGCACGACCCGCAGCGGCTCGCGAGCGATACTGCCCGGCACGGTCTCCTGGGCCAGGCCCGGGTCGCGCTTGGTTTGCCAGAAAAGCTGCGCCACCCATTGGGCACAGGCCTCTTGCACGTCGTCGGGCACTGCGGCGAAGCCGGCGGTATAGACGATGCGCCAGGCCTGGGGCCCGCCCGGCCAGCCTCCCGGTCGGATCAACCAACCGCGAGCCGGATCGCTAAGGTAGTCCTCCGCCTCGTGGAGATGAAGACGCAACTCGGCGGGCTGGTCGCGGGCGGGAAATGCCCCCTGCAAAGCGCGGAGGTCGGCCGAGGCGAGTTCGGCAAACTCGGCGGCCGCCAATGCGGCGCTCCAACCGTGGCCCAAGGCCTGGATCGCCCTCGCCACGTCGGCGAGGGTGGCGTTGTCGGCAAAGGCGACCGTGTCGGTCGCGCTCGCGCCCGCCACCACCCGCGTCAGCACCAGGCCGGTGCTCATCACCTGGACCGTGGCCCGTTGGTTGGCGGCGGAGAGATTGCGGACGCGCAGCACTACCTCGGGACCATAGGCC
>JANWVS010000390.1:0-3194 GCA_025056835.1 Gemmataceae bacterium
GTAACACGCATGCCGGTCCGAGGTATTCCGGCTTCGCTGGTATCAGGCGGAACGAATGTTCGGAAACGTCGAGAAAAACCGGCTCCATCCGATCATACGGCACGAGGATTTCGCCGACTTCGAGGTTCTTGAGGACGGTGAACCAACGAACCCGACCGGCACTGTCCTTGAACATGAACTTGGCCGATCGAATCGCCAACACGCTGGATGGAGGGCCCAACTTGTCGAGACTGGTGATCGTCCATTCGACCTCCCAAGCAGTATCGCTTTTCGCGAGGTCGTTGGGATCCGCGGCACGGGCCGGAAAGCCTTGGCGGACGACATTGACCACAGCCGGCTTAGGTGGCTCGCTTTTGCCGGCTTCGCCGCTTGGTTTCTTTAGAGGCTGAGCCGCCGCTGGCGCTGTCAGGCCCCAAAGGGCGACGAAAACTGCGCCCCAACGGGATGTGCAAAGGTCGGCCATCACCGATTCCTCCGACGGAGTGCGCTTCTCAGCGCAGATCTGCGTTAAGTCCTTATGTTAGGCAACCGTCGGCCCTAAGCCAACTGCGATGGTCGACAGTTAGCTATCGAACAAGGTCGAGTTGGTCTGTCACGCCCTTGCGACCGTGTGCCCGTCGTCGTAAGACAACGATCAACGGGGCCGTCCGATTCCCCACTCGGGAGCATTCAATGTACGAAAACCTATTCAAGCTCACGAACAAAGTTGCCTTGATCACGGGCGGAAGTAAAGGGCTGGGCAAAGCGATGGCTCGCGGATTTGCCGAGGCGGGGGCGGACGTTATCATTTCCAGTCGACACGAAGACGAATTGCGGACGGCGTTGGCGGAGATTCTCGAAGGCACCGGCCGACGCGGCTACTATTTCGTTGCCGATATGGCTCGGCGGAACGAAGTCCGGCAATTGGCACAATTCTGCCTCGACCAGATGGGCCGAGTCGATATCCTCGTGAACAACGCCGGCACGAACCATCCACAACCCATTGATCAAATTAAGGACGAAGACTGGGATCGCGTCTTGGAGATCAATCTCAACTCCATCATGGTGCTCACGCGCGCCTTGGTTCCGCAAATGAAGGCCCGCAAGTGGGGGCGGATTATTCATATTTCGTCGGTGATGGGTTTGGTCTCCAAGGGCGGTCGCAACGCTTACTCGGTTACGAAGTCGGCGCTTATCGGTTTTGCGCGGGCCAGCGCCATCGACCTAGGAGTCGACAACATCACCGTCAACTGCCTGGCACCGGGGCCGTTCCTGACCGATCTGCCGGCTCGTCTGTTGTCGCCGGCCGAGAAAGAGGCGTTTGCCCGAATGACTGCCCTGGGACGCTGGGGGGATCCCAAAGAATTGGTCGGACCGGCGTTGCTGCTGGCCAGCGATGCCGGCAGCTACATCACCGGAGAGACGATCGTAGTAGATGGAGGCTTCGTGATTCAGTAAGCTGGCTCACGCCGTCGCCATATAATGGTGGCATGCACGAGCTTGAGCAGCGCATCCTTACCGCCATCGCAGCCCCAAGTTATCAACCGCTCAAACCCAAGGCTCTAGCCCGCAAGCTTGAGGTGAAGCAAGAAGGGTATGAACAATTTAAAAGCACTCTGAAAAGTCTCTTAAAGCAAGGTCGGATTGTGATCGGCAAGGGCAAAGCCGTCCGATCGGCTCGGCCGTCCGGCGCCGTCACTGGTACCTTTCGCAAGGCCGCAGCGGGCTACGGGTTCGTGCGGCCTCATCCCGTCGACGGCCAGGTCGGTCCCGACATCTACGTTCCAGAATCGGCAACCAGCGACGCCGCGACCGGCGACGTCGTGTTGGTTCGAGTTCGGCAGGCATCGCGCCGCAGCCGGCGCGGTCCGAGCGGCGAGATCGTGGCCATCGTCGAACGGGCCACGCGGCATTTCGTCGGCACCTATTTCGAACGCGACGGCGACGGGTTTGTCCGTGTCGACGGCACGGTCTTCGCGCACAGCATTTACGTTGGAGATCCCGGCGCCAAGGGAGCCAGACCCGACGATAAGGTCGTTTTTGAAATGATCCGCTTCCCCACGGCCGACGACCGTGGCGAAGGAGTGATTACGGAAATACTCGGACCGCGCGGCCAACCGGGTGTAGACACGCTGTCGATCATCCGCGCCTTCGGTCTGCCGGACGAGTTCCCCCAAGACGCTTTGCACGAGGCCCGGCACATCGCTGCGGGTTTCAGTGAAAGCAACCTCGAAGGGCGCGAGGATTTCACCGAGTGGGTGACGATCACCATTGATCCGGAGGATGCCCGCGACTTCGACGACGCCATTTCCCTCACCGTCGATCCGCACAGCAAGCATTGGCATCTTGGCGTGCACGTTGCCGACGTTGGTCGTTTCGCTCCTCATGGCGGCGCCCTCGACCGGGAAGCCCGTCGCCGCGCCACCAGCGTCTACCTGCCGCAGCGGGTGCTGCCGATGTTTCCGGAGATCATTTCCAATGGTCTGGCGAGTCTCCAGCAAGGGAAGGTCCGCTTCGTCAAAAGCGTGCTGATGGAGTTCACCCCGGCAGGGCAGCTAACCGACGTGCGGTTCGCAAACGCGGCGATCAAAAACCGCCGACGTTTTACGTACGACGAGGTTTCGGAGATTCTTGAGGCGGGCGATCTGGGTTCCATGGCCGGCGGTGCGCGCGGAGGACGAGGACGCGCCAGGAGGGAAAGTCCGGAAGTTCTGGAGCTGCTCTACCAGGCTCGTGACCTGGCCTTGATCCTGAAGCAACGCCGACGGAAACGGGGGGCGCTTGAATTGGCGATGCCGGAAGTCGGCTTAGAGTTCGACGAGGCGGGTAAGGTCTGCGGCGCGCACTTTCGCAAGTACGACATCAGCCATCAGATTATTGAGGAATTCATGTTGGCCGCCAACGAAGCGGTCGCTGATTTTCTCGATCGACGTGGTATCGCCTTCCTGCGCCGCGTGCATCCGGCGCCTGATCCGGCCAAGCTGCGGGCCTTTGCCGATTTCGCCAACAGCTTGGGATACAAAATCACGAAGGAAACCGATCGCTTCACCTTGCAGCGTGTGCTCCAACAATCGCTCGGTCGACCGGAGGTCCATGCTGTCCACTATGCTTTGCTGCGAAGTCTCAAACAAGCCTGTTACAGCCCAGAAAAGGACGATCACTACGCCTTGGCGAGCGAGAACTACTGCCACTTTACTTCGCCGATCCGCCGTTAT
>JANWVS010000390.1:3204-3458 GCA_025056835.1 Gemmataceae bacterium
ACCGTGCATCGCTTGCTCGAACAACTCCTCAAGCGCGGACGGGCAGGCACCGACTTCCAAGAGCTGCTCGTGCTCGGCGAACATTGTAGTAAGATGGAACGCCGCGCCGAAACGGCAGAGCGCGAACTCGTCAAGTACAAGCTCCTCGTCTACATGAGCGAACGACTCGGCATGGAAATGGAAACCATCATCACCGGCGTGGCCGACTATGGCTTTTACAGCCAGGCCGAAATAATCCCCGTCGAGGGACTGGT
>JANWVS010000391.1 GCA_025056835.1 Gemmataceae bacterium
CCCCGGCCGCCGTGAACGTCCACACGTTGGCACCATGCGGCCCGTGCACCGTGTCGGTGCCGCCGCCGCCGTCGAACACCGTCGCCACCGTCGGCGCCGACCGCACCGTCAGCGTGTCGGTCTTCGAGCCGCCGACCAGGTTGAGCGTCTCAACGTCCTGACCAAACTGCACCGGCATGCCGTTGACCGTCAGCGAGCCGAGCACGAAGTCGTTGTTGGCGCCGGCCAAGCCGCGGACGTTGAGCACGTCGGTGCCGGCCCCTGTTTCCACGAAGACCGTCTTGCCGGGCAGGACATTCACCGTGACCGTGTCGTTGCCGCCGCCGGTGAAGATGCGCAGCTCGTCGAACTGCCCAAGTTGGATGGTGCGATTGACGGTGCCGGTCCGGGCGCCCGGCGGCGTCACGGTGATTTCGAGGAAGCGGTTGTCCCGGCTCGGGGCGAAGGCGACGGTATCGTTGCCGCCGTCGTTGCCGTACCAGCGGAGGATCCGGCCGTCGAGCACCGGGCCGGGCACGGGTGGGAACGGCGCCGCCTGCGCATTGAGGAAGAAAAAGAGCTGATAGGTGTCGTTAGCGGCGCCGACCACCGAGAAGCGATAGGTGTTGGCCGTGCCCGTGTCGAACGGCAGGGTGACGACCGAGGCATTGCCTGTGGCCGGCGCTTCGTCCCCCTTTTGCAAGTTTACGGTGAGAGGTTTGCCGGTAGTCGAGACGACTTGCAAGTATCCATGCGTCGTTCCGGCTTGGACATTGCGCGGCGTCTGAAAGGTGAACCAGTCGGTTCGGCCCGGCTCGAGGACCAGGCCGCTGTAAATCACGTCATTGCCGATGACGCCTAACGAATAGGCCTTGTCGGGAGAGGAGTTGTTGCCAGCCCAGTCGGCAACGGCGACGTTGGCGGGCGCAGCGGGGGCATTGATCTGAAGCGCGTAGCGGGGGATGATCGTGCCGTCGGTGCTGTTGATGAGGACCAAGTACGTGCCCGCGGGGCGGCCGGATAGCGATAGCGTGAGCGTTGTGCCAGTGCCGGTGACCGCGCTTAGCTCAACGCCGTCCTGGTTTTGCAGGGACATTCGCCAGGTTCCCCCGCCGGCATCGCGCGTGGCGGTGACGTTGTGGGCGGAAGTGCCGGCGGCCAGGGTGCGAAAGCGGAAATAGTCCTGGTCGACGCGATTGTGCAAGCTCAGGTTGGTAACGTGGTTGCTGTTGCCCGTGAGCGTTTTCAAGTCATGAGCGCGCCTGGGGTGCTCGTTGGCCTCGGCGAAATCGGGATCGAGGATGGTGGGCCGGGCGGTCGGACCGCCGACGAATTGTTGCAAGAAGTTGCCCCAGCCGGTGGCGGCGAGGAACGCTGCGAATTGAGCGGTGTAGTCGCCGCTGATGGTCTGGCCGTGGGCGGGGAGGAGAATCGACAGGCCGCTGGTTAGGCGTTGGTCGGCGGTCTTGGCAACGACGGCATTGCTCAGGGCGTTGACCACCGCCCGGGCCGCGTTGCGGACGCCCGCCGGCAGGGTCGGCGCGTCGGCCGCGAATTGCATGAACTGGCCCAGGTCACGGTGCTCGGGATGGCCCAGGAAGCTCGTGGCGGCATCGCGGGCGTCGCGGAGAACGTCGAATTGTGCCGTGGTCAGGCCGCCGGTGAGGACGGCCGTGGTGAAGGTTTGCAGGGCGGCGGTCAGTCCGGCCAAGGCGCTGGTACGGAGGGCCGACAATACGTCAGTTCCTTCGGCAGCGCCGCGGTAGCGGTTCTCGTAGGCCGTGACCAACGCCGACGCTAACGCCTCGGCGCCGACGAGGTGAGGATTTGTTACGAGCGGGGTCAGGATGGTGTCATATGGGTAGCCGGTGCCGGGAACGTTTTCCTCTGAGCCGACCATGACGTCGGCCAGGCCGGCAAAACGATGGGCCAGCTCGGCCATGGCCATGTTGCACGAATCGAACGCAAGCACGTCAAGGCGGAAACCTGCCACCTGCTGCACAGCCGCCACGAGTTCCGCGGCGGTCATGGCGTCGGCCGCGCCGCCGTCGGCGTTGTCGAAGTTGAAGCCATCGACACCCTGACCGTGGTTCCACATCACCAGGGCATAACGGGTGGCCGGAGCGGCGGTCCGCGCCCAAGTGAGGAACTCGACCAGCGCCGCCGAACTGCCGGTGTTCTTCTCGCCAATGCTCAGGTCGAACGGCGTGGCGATGATGTTCGGGTTGGCGTCCGGTCGAATGATCCCGCGGCCGGTCGTTCCCCAAGCGGCCTGCGTGCCGCCGCCGGTCGCGAAACGCTGGTGGTTGGCGCTCTGATCGTAAAGCACGGCAATGTTGACCGTGCCGGGCAACACGGCCGCGGCGCGTTCCATCTCGTTGATGTCCTCGAAGGCGAATGGGGCCAGATCGCTGGCGGTGATGTAGACGAGGATGGTCCAATCATCCGTTGCCTGGTTGGTCTGCAACGGGGCGTCGACGTAAAGCGTGTAGCGGTTCTGCACTGTGCCGGCCGCCCCCTCGACGCGCACCAGATAGGTGCCCGCCGTCAGGCCGTCGAGGCTGATAATCTCGTTGCCGGTCTGGGCGGTCGCCGGCGTGCGCAGGACATTGGTGCCGGCGGCGTTGAGCAACGCCAGGTTCAGGTCGCCGCGGGCGTGATCAAATTCGATGCCGACGCTGTGCGCCAGATTCAGCGTGCGGCCGGCGGGCACGGTCAGTTGGAAGAAGTCGGCGTCGCCGGCGTGGATCGTCAGGCCGGAGAGAACGTTGCGGTTGAGGGTGTTGAGATTGGCGGCCGTGGCGGCGGAATTGTTCGGCTCGAGGCGATCGGGAGTAATGGTCCCTTCTGGGGCGCTGATCGTCAACGTGTAGCTCGGATTGGCCGCACCGGCGTAGCCGGTAACCCGAGCGAGGTAGACGCCGGCGGGCAACGCGCCGTTGGCTTCGCTGCGCAGGGCGAGTTGTTCGAAGGCGCCGGTGGTCGCAGCGACGGCGAACGGCGCGGCCTGACCGTCGCGGAACAGGGCCAGATCGAGGTCCCCCTGTTGCTGGTCGAACTCGATGCGCACGAAATGGCTGACGGCCGAGGTGGTCGGGGCGGTCAACTCGAAGCGGAACCAGTCTTCATCGCCGGACTGATGGATCGACAGACCGGAAAGGACGCGGACGCCCTCGACGGTGCGGAGGTCGCGGGCCGTGGCGGCCGTGTTGTTGGGCTCGGCCAGATCGCCGAGCGTGGTCGACACCGGCGCCGCCGCGATGGTCAAGTTGTAATTGGGGTTGGTCGTCTGGGCCGTGGCCCCCTCGACGAGCAGGTAATAAACGCCGGCCGGCAACCGCGCCAGGCTCACTTGCTCCACGTCGCCCTGGCCGTCGACGATCGCCAACACTTGCGGCGCGTCGGCGGCCTTGCCGGACCAGGCAAGCAGCGACAGTTTCAGATCGCCCAGGCCATGATTGAACGCGATGCT
>JANWVS010000392.1 GCA_025056835.1 Gemmataceae bacterium
ACAGCGGCAGACCGACGGAAGCAGCGGCGGCGTGGGCCACGGCCAAGGAGACGCCGAGGGTGGCGTTGGCCCCCAGCTTGCTTTTGTTGGGAGTGCCATCCAACTCGATCAAGAGCTGGTCGATGCCGCTCTGGTCGAGGGCATCGCAACCGAGGAGGCGCGGGCTGATGATCTCGTTGACATTTTGCACTGCCTGGAGGACGCCCTTGCCGAGGTAGCGTTTCTTATCGCCGTCGCGAAGCTCGACCGCCTCGTGGGCGCCGGTGCTGGCCCCGGAAGGGACCGCGGCGCGGCCGGTGGCGCCGTCGGCGAGGATGACTTCGACCTCCAGCGTGGGATGGCCGCGGCTGTCGAGGATTTCGCGGGCGTGCAGACTTTCCAAGTCCATGTTGCGTTCTCACGGGAACTTCGTTGAAGGATCGTCGTAGGAAGATGATATAGCGTTTCCCACGCCAGGTTCCACGCAATTCGCCGGCTTGGGACTGCCTCCGCATCGCCCGATTGTCGGTTGCAGAGAACGGGGCTTGTTCACTGCGAAGGCGACGGCGCCGACGACGCCAATCGGAACCGGCGGCGGTTGCCCAACAAAGTGCGCAAGGTCGCGAGGTTGACCGCGTCGAGGTCCTCGCCGCGGGGACCTTTCTTGGGCGTCTCCAGCACCATGGGAAGCTCACGGAAACGCGGATCGTTAAGCAGTCGGCGGAACGGTTCCAGTCCGAGGCAACCGCCGCCGATGGCCGCGTGGCGATCGACACGGCTGCCGAGTGGCTGCACGCTGTCGTTGAGGTGCACGGCCCGCAACCGATCCAAGCCGATCAGCCGATCGAAGGCTGCGAAAGTCGCATCATAATCTTTCGTGGCCGCCAGGGGATAGCCGGCGGCGACGACATGGCAGGTATCCAAGCAAACGCCCAAGCGATCCGGGTCGCGGCCCCGATGAAGTATTTCGGCCAACTCCTCGAACCGGCAACCGAGCGTCCGTCCCTGGCCGGCAGTCGTCTCTAGCAGGATCGCGACACGGACCTTCGGGCAGCGGCGCTGGACTTCATCAAGCGCTCGCGCCACACGAACGATGCCGGCGGCGATATCACCGTCGGTCGCCGTGCCGGGGTGCAAAACCAGGTAAGCCAACCGCAGCGTCTCGGCCCGATGGACCTCGTCGACGAATGCTTCGACAGAACGGCGATACAAGGCGTCGTCGGGGGAAGCGAGATTAATCAGGTACGAATCGTGGGCCAGAGGCAAGCGCAGGTTGTGGCGTGTGACGGCTTCGTGGAATTGGCGGGCCTCGTCGGGGGTGATCGGCTTGGCCTCCCATTGCGAAGGGCTGCGCGTGAACAACTGCACCGTCTCCATGCCCAGGGCGGCAGCGGCTTCCGCAGCCCGGTAATAACCGCCCGCGATCGACATGTGGGCCCCCAGCAACGGCATCAGTCCCTCGCTTTCTTCCGCCGCGATATTCCCTATAATTTATGCGTTACGGTTGCGTTCACCGCCAGGGTTTCCTACGAAAAGAAAGCGAACCTGTTGTGTCCACTCACCGTTACTTGTTTACCAGCGAATCCGTATCGATGGGCCACCCCGACAAGGTGGCGGATCAGATCAGCGACGCCATCCTGGATTACTGTCTAGCTGCCGATCCTTTCAGCCGCGTCGCCTGCGAAACGATGGTCACGACCGACCTGGCCGTTGTCTCCGGCGAGGTCACGACCAAAGCCGACCTGAATCGGGGAGTGGTGGATGGTATCGTCCGCTCGATGATCCGAGAGATCGGTTATACCGATCCGAGCATTGGCTTCGCGGCCGACACCTGTCAGGTCAATTGCCATCTCCATGCTCAGTCGCTCGACATTTCCCGCGGGGTCGACGTCGGTGGGGCGGGCGACCAGGGGATGATGTTCGGCTTCGCTTGCCAGGAAACCCGGACGTTGATGCCGCTGCCGATTTACCTGGCCCACCGCCTGGTGGAAAACCATGCAGCCCTGCGCGTCAGCCGCGAAGTGCCGTTCCTCCGTCCCGATGCCAAGAGCCAGGTCACCGTGGAATATGAAGCCGACGGCACCCCTTACCGGATTCACACGGTTGTGCTGTCGACGCAACACGATCGGTCCGCCATGGACGGCAAGGGGTCGTTTTCCAACGAGGCCCGCAGGGTGATCGTGGACAAACTGATTTTGCCCACTCTTCGTCAAGAGCGGCCGGATCTCATCAAGGGAGAGTTGGTTCTGGTACTTCCGGGTCAATCGCAAGCTGCCATTCCCGACGGGGCGATCCGCTGCCACATCAACCCGACCGGGAACTTCGAGACAGGCGGGCCCCACGGCGACTGCGGTCTGACCGGCCGCAAGATCATCGTGGATACTTACGGCGGCCGCGGACGCCACGGCGGCGGCGCCTTCTCGGGCAAAGACCCAACGAAGGTCGATCGCTCCGCTGCGTATATGGCCCGCTATATCGCCAAGAACATCGTCGCGGCCGGCTTGGCCCGCGAGTGCGAGGTGCAACTTTCGTATGCGATCGGCTATCCCGATCCGCTCAATATCTGGGTGAATACCAACCGCACCCACGCGACCGGCGTGACCGACGGCCAACTCGTCGACCTGATTCGCGAACACTTTCAATTGACCCCGCGCGGTATCATCGAAACGCTGAACCTTCGTCGCCCGATTTACAAAGAGACGGCCCGCAACGGCCACTTCGGCCGGGAACTGCCGAATTTCACTTGGGAGAGGACGGACAAGGCTGTAGTCCTCAAAAAAGCCGTCGGCGGTTAGGGCGGTTTTCTCGTGCCGCCGCTGTGGGGCGCGGCTTGATCCGAGGCGAACGTCGCCATGCACGCCATACTCACCCATTCCGCCGGTGTGGTCCTTGTGGGCATGGTTGTGGTCGCCGCTGCGCCAGCCCAGGACCCCGGCCACGACTTTTTTGAGCGCAAGATCCGGCCGATCCTCGCCGAGCATTGCTACTCCTGCCATTCCACGGAGTCCAAGAAACAGCGCGGCGGATTGGTGCTCGACACCAAGGAGGGGCTGCTCAAGGGGGGCGATAGCGGCCCGGCGCTGGTGCCGCGCAAGCCGCAGGAAAGCCTACTGCTCAAGGCGTTGCGCTATGACAACCCCGAGCTGCGCATGCCTCCCAAAGGTAAGCTGCCCGACCACGTCATCGCTGACTTTGCCAAGTGGATCGAGATGGGCGCGCCAGATCCGCGCGTCGGGACGAAAAAATCGGCGTCGCCGTCCGGGAGCGTCAACTTGCAACAGGGCCGGAAATTCTGGGCCTTCCAACCCCCGCGACCAGTGCCCCCACCCGCGGTCAAGGACGCGGCCTGGCCGCACAACGAGATCGATCGTTTTCTTCTGGCGCGGCTCGAAGCCAGCGGGTTGCGGCCGGCGCCCGATGCCGAACCAGCCGTGTTGTTGCGGCGCTTGTACTACGTCCTCATCGGGCT
>JANWVS010000393.1 GCA_025056835.1 Gemmataceae bacterium
GAGCTTCGGAACGTCGCCCGTCGCCAGGACGGCCGCCAACGGCAAAAACGAGTACCACATCGGTTGTCCTCTCCTGCTGAAGTTGCGACAACGTTCAACGACGGCGAAGCCACTGGACGCGGCCGTATTTGTCGTGCAGCAACCGGTTCACGGTGTCTTGCGGCCAGCTGACCAGTTCGACCTTCGCGGCCCAAGCGGCGCTAAATCGTTCTTTTGCGATCGTTGGGGTAATTTGCAGATTTGTTACGAACTCGGCATGCCCCCGTCCGCGCCGGTAGGCCGGTTCTCGCGGCGGATAAGCCAGATAACGTTCCAGCAACTCAAGATCCAGCGAGCACAACAGCGTGCCGTGATGCAGCAAGTGAGTTCGTTTGCGCTGTTGTGAATTGCCGGAGACCTTGCGGTCGCCAAGGGCCAGATCGCTGAGGCCGGCGCAGCGGATGCCCGGGGCCAACGGCGCCAGGGCCGCAACGAGCGTCCCGAGAATGCAGCGATACGAGGCGTGCAAGTCCGCCAGCGCCGGCACGCGGTCCATGGCGAGCACGAGCGAATAAACGAGACAGCCTGGCCCAAGCACCACCGCACCACCGCCACTGGAGCGGCGGGCAATCGGCACACCGTCGCGCGCACAGGCGGCGCAATGGACCTCGTCGGACCACCGACCGCCGGCGCCAAGGACGACGGCCGGGGCAGACCATTCCCAGAAGCGCAGCACCTCCGGTCCACCCGCTTCGGCCTCGAGTAAAAGCGCTTCGTCGAGCGCGAGATTGGCCGCCAGGTCGGCGAGTGTCAAGTCGAGCCAACAGATGCCGGCGCGGTCAATCGAATTCGGCACGGATATTCCTGTTCAACAAGACGAGGAACACCACGATGGCGTAGGCCAGATAAATCAGGGTGACGCACATGCCGAAGACGGCAAGGCCGATTCGATCCTCAGGCTGGGCGTTTCCGAAAAAACCGCCCGCCTCGTCCATGGCATCCATGATCGCGACGACGGCTGGGGTCGCACCCAGGAACGCTATGGCGGCGGCGCACGCGAGCAGGAGTATGCGACCCCAGTTGCGCCGCTGTAAAACGACGATGCCGCCGATAAGCAAACCGACGCCAAGCACGAGATGGGCGAAACCCCATGCGAAGATGATGCCGCCGGCGCGTTCAAAGAGATCGGGCGGCGGAAAGCCGCCCTGGTTGCGGGCGCCGATTCCCACGGCGGCGCAAAAGAGTCCGCACATGCCGAAAAAGCCGCCGTACAGAAGGAACAATACCGATTTGATGATGCTGATGATGCCGACAGCGGTGACGATGCCGCTTTGCGGCCGCATGGGGTGGCCGCTCAACGCAATATCGTCGAGGTCGCGGCGGCGACGGCGGCGCGGCAACAGTTCGTCATCCCAGGCGTCGTAGCTCATGCAGGTTAAGGTACAAGACGCGGGGTCGGCAGGCAGACTCTCGCGCCGCGCGGCTGGCTCAACGTCGGGACGCACGTTCAATGTCCCTGGAGCAAGCCTCGCCGTCCCGTCAACAGGCGTAGGTAGTGCCGCGCCAACCGAGCGCTGGGACGTTGTTCATCGAACATCGTCAAGCCGGTTTGCAGGTCGGTTCGAGCGGCGGTAATGTCGCCGCGCTCCAGGGCGATGATGCCGCGCAGCAATCGAGCGTCGGCGGTCCGCTGCCAATTGAAGATCATCGCGGCCGCCTGCTGAACAACGGTCTCCGGCGTCTCGAAAAGCCACGCGTGGCCAGCGCGATCGAGGAGATGTTTGCCGATGAACCACCGCACTGCCGCGGCGGGTGCAACCGAAGTCAGTTTCGCCGAAAGGGCCACCGTCGGCTCGGGCAGGCGCAAGTCATCCATGGCAGCTGCGTAATTTCCGATCGCTGCCGCCGCTGCGAGGTGCAACTCGCGGTATTCCGGCGGAATGCCCGAATCGCCGCGGAACTCTTCCAGCGTGTGCAGTACGGCGAACGCCTGACCCGTTTCCAGCAAGAGGCTGAGCTTCAAAAAGAAGCCATCATTACCGAGGCTGACGGCATCGCGCGGCAGCAATTCTAAGGCGTGCGCCGGCAAGCCGTGTCGCAGCGCCCGGCGGGCAGCTTCCAGTCGCTCCAGACCCGGCGCGCGAATCTCGACTTGGGCGTCGCGAATGCGCCGCGCCAGCTGCTGCTCGACTTCTTCCCAATACTCCCGGCGCGATCGCCGCAGTTCTTCACTCGTGGTCGCGATGTCTTGCGGTCGCTCCAGTTCGCGCAGCATGGCCGCCGCTTGAGCGTGAGCCAGGTCGTAGTAACCTAATTCTTGGTACAGACCGGCGAGATTCGCGCAGGCCCGCAGGGAGCGCGGCTGGAGCACGACCGCGTGCCGCAGGGCGGAGGTTGTTTGCAGCCGGCGGAGGTGATCGAGTGGTTCGAAAGCGGCGCGAGCACTGCGCTCGGCCGTTTCATAGCGTAAGCGCAAATAAGCCTCGCCGAGTTGCAACCAGGCTCGAGCATCGTCGGGGTTGGTTGCCAAGGCCCGACGAGCGGCGCGGATGGCAAGCATGATGGCTGCCGGCGGCCCGCGATCTTGCTCAGCCAAGAAGCGTTGCACGATCGCTAGTGCCGCGGCGTGCAGGGGTGCGGGCGGTTCCGCGCCGGGACCGATGGGGTTCACGGTCCAACAAGCCGTCGTCAACAACCAACCGGGTAACAAAGGGCTGTATCCTCCTTCGGCAATCGGCGCCATCATCAAGCCGGCGGCGAGGCGGCTGCGCCACAGGGTCTGGACGTGGCGGGCATAAGTCTCGCGCTGGCCGTCAAAGCAGGCCAACCAGACCAAGGCTTCGCTGCCGCCGGGATCGTCATCTGCAGGCGGCGACAAAAAGGCGTCCCACCACTCGCGCACCCTTGGTTCGCGCCGCGGGCCGAAGCCAGGGGCCAACTCGGCGTCGTCGGGTTGCCAAGCGCGCCGGTCGACATCCACGGGGGCGGCCACGAGGGCTGAGTTGACACCGGCGGCGGCGAAAATCGTCGTCCGACCGGCGAGATGGCGCACGCTCCAATAACGCGAACCGAACAGTCGCTTCAAGCCGTTGGCGAGGGAGGCGTCGTCGTCAGCGTCGACGATCAGGTAGCCGATTCCGTAGTGTTCCAACAGCTTGCGCCAGGCAGCCGCCTCGGCCGGCGTGCTGTCCTCGGCAAACAACAGCCGCCGGATTGTCGCGAAGTCGTCGCGCACTTTGGGGGAATACAGGCGCGCTCGCTGGTCGCAAAATTGCTTCACGTCCGGCGCGAGCCACGCCATGATGTGAGCGGCTGCCGAAGACGTGGCCGCGCCGCGCGCCCCCGCCACGAATTTCCCCTCGGCATGCCAACGCCGCAATTGTTCGCCCGCCGCCGCCAGCGAGGGATCGAGGCGCAGCGACCACGCACAGGCTTCGCCCGGTGCGCCCCGCAAGACTCCACACCAAG
>JANWVS010000394.1 GCA_025056835.1 Gemmataceae bacterium
AAGAGGAGTTTTGGTCCATGAAAATGTTGTTGACGATGGTCGCGCTGGCCGGCCTGCTGCTCGTCCCCTTGCCCGCCAGCATCGGTCAGACCGCGCCGCAAGAATTCGTCGAAAAGCCGAAATACGCCAATCTGACGTTCGTTCCCACGGCCGACGAAGTCATCGCCAAGATGTTTGAGATGGCCAAAATCACCAAAAATGACGTCATCTTCGACCTCGGCTGCGGCGACAATCGGATCTGCTTCCAGGCTGCCAAGAAATTCGGCTGCCGCGGCGTCGGCTTGGACATCAACCCCGCGCGCATTCGGGAAGCGATGGACTTTGCGGAAAAATTCGGAATCGGTCCGAACAACATGCTCGTCGAAACCCGGCATGGCGATGCCCTCGCTGTGAAAGACATTGGCGACGCGACGGTGGTGGTCATGTACATGTTCCCCGAGTTCATGAACCTGTGGGAACCCATTGCCAAGGCCAAACTCAAGCCCGGCACGCGCATCGTGTCGCACGATTATTCGTTCAGCAACTGGGAGCCGGACGAAACAGCGACCGTCCGCAGCGCGACGCGCGAACATAAAGTCCATTTGTGGAAGATCAAAAAGAAGTAACCGGGCCTTGCCAGGGAGATCTACCGATGAAACTGCTATCAACGCTATTCGCGGCGGCCGTCCTCGCGGCCCCGTTCGTGGTCGTGGCTCAAAGCCCCGACGACAAGGTCACTTGCCGCATCATCTACGTCCCGACCGAAGAAGCCGTCGTGGAGAAGATGCTGGAAATGGCCAAGGTCACGAAAAACGACATCGTTTATGATCTCGGTTGCGGCGACGGTCGCATCGTCTGCATGGCCGCCAAGAAATTCGGCTGCAAAGGCGTCGGCGTGGACATCGATCCCGAACGGATCAAGGATTGCATGGCCACGATGAAGAAGTACGGTGTCACCAAGGACCAGGTCGACATTCGCCAAGGCGACGCTCTCAAGGTCAAGGACCTCGACCGCGCCACCGTCATCATGTTGTACATGCTGCCGGAATTCATGGAGAAGCTGGAGCCGCAACTGGCCAAACTGAAACCGGGAACACGGATCGTCGCCCACGATTACCCCTTCCCCAATCTCAAGGCTGATGCCATCGTCGAGTTCAAAGGCCCCAATCGCGAGCACACGCTCTACCTGTGGACCTTGAAAGCGAAGGACAGCAAGAAGGAAAACTAGCAGTAGAGCAGCGCCTGTTCGACTCAAGAAAAAGCCCGCGGCGTCCCCCGCGGGCTGCTTCCTTTTTTCGACGTGATCGTCGCGCTTGGGCAGCCCTCCGCGCGAAAGCGGCCGCTGTGGAATACGCTGCTGCGGCCAAGTCTGCGGCCAAGCCCGCCGCCGGCTAGCGTGAGTCGGTGCTGGTGCCGTTCTTGGCCGCTTCGCGCAACTGCTCGTGCGTCTTCCATTCCAAATAGTTCTTCAGCAAAAGCGTCGCCAGCGCCAAGCAACAGAGAATCGACGCCAGGGCAAAGGCGCTGGCCGTCTGCACCGCGCCGAAGCCCTGGTACAATTTTTCAATGTGCAACGGCAACGTGTCGGTACGCCCCGCCAGTTTTCCCGAAACCACATTGACCGCGCCGAACTCGCCGATCGCCCGTGCATTGCACAGCAGTACCCCGTACAGCAGGCCCCATTTGATATTCGGCAACGTCACATGGCGAAACATCTGCCAGGCATTGGCGCCGAGAATTCGGGCCGCTTCCTCCTCCTCCGGCCCCAGCGCCTCCATCACCGGTATCAGTTCCCGAG
This sequence comes from Gemmataceae bacterium, assembly GCA_025056835.1. GTDB lineage: Bacteria > Planctomycetota > Planctomycetia > Gemmatales > Gemmataceae > JANWVS01. The sequence continues at coordinate 1,778 of JANWVS010000394.1, forward strand.
CGATGAACGGGACCGTGACGAAGGTCGTCGCCAACAGAATGCCGGGCAGCGCGAAAATGATGTCGATCCGCGTCGAGCCGAACACGAGCGGGCCGACAAAGCCATACGCGCCAAACAGGAGGACGAAGATCAATCCCGCTATGACTGGCGACACCGAGAACGGCAGGTCGATGAGCGAATTGAGCAGCGCTTTGCCCGGAAACCGAAAACGAGCGATCGACCAGGCAGCCGCCAGACCAAACAGTACGTTGGCGGCAACGGCACAGGCCGCCGCGATCAGCGTCAACATCAGGGCGTGTCGAGCGTCGGGATGACTGAGCGCTTGCCACACCACGCCGACCCCCAAGGCCAGCCCTTGGGCAAAGACGTTGACAAGCGGCCCGACGACCATGACGGCAAGAAACACCACGGCAAAGAGAATCAACGGCACGCGCACGTACCACGGGTCCTGGCGCACGATCTGGCGGGTCGGCACGGCAGCCATCGCAGGTTCTCCGTCGTTCAGGCCTCAGTCGGCTCGAAGCGTTTGCTCCAACGCTCCAGAAGATTGATGGCGATCAGTGTGACCAACGAAAAGAACAGCAGGACCACGGCGATGGCCGCCGCCTCTTCGTACTTGAACGCCCCGCGTTCCCGGTCGAATTCTTCCAGCCGCGACACGATCAACACCGGCGGGATGACGCTTTCGCCCGGAATACCGTCGGCCACGAAAATCACCGAGCCGTATTCTCCGAGGCCGCGGGCATAGGCCAGGGTGAAGCCGGTCAGCCATGCCGGCACCAGGCTGGGGAGAATCACGTAGCGGAAGGTTTGCCAGCGCGTCGCCCCCATGCTGGCGGCAGCTTCCTCTTGTTCGGCTTCGAAGTCCGCCAACACAGGCTGCACCGAGCGGATCACAAACGGCAGGCCGACAAACATCAGTACCACGACGATCGCCAGCGGTCCGCCGTGCGTACGCACGTCGATCGGCGTGAGGTTTCGGCCGAACCAACCTTCCGGCCCAAAGAAGGCCCCGACGGCGCCGTCCGGTTCGAGGAAAGTCAAGTAACGGCCGAACCAGCCATCCGTGCTATACAGGTCGGCAAAGGTGATGCCGGCCACGGCGGTCGGCAACGCCAACGGCAGATCGACCAAGGCGTCGAGCAGCTTGCGGCCCGGGAACTCGTAACGAACCAGGACCCAGGCGATGGCCAGACCAAAGACGGCGTTGAGCAAAGCGGCGATGAGCGAGGTCGTGAAGCTGAGCCTGTATGCCGCCACGGCTACCGGGTCCGTTACGACCCGCCAGAATTCCGACCACGACAGGCTTGCCGCTTTGACAACACACGCCGCCAACGGAAGGAGCACCAGCAGGCTCAGATAAGTCAGCGTGAACCCCAGCGACAAGCCGAACCCGGGCAGCGAACGTCGTTTTCTGCCGGCCATGGTCATTTCTTCTGGTAAATCGCGTGAAACACACCGCCCTCGGCGAAGAAACGGCGGGCCGCCTCATCCCAGCTGCCGGCAACTTCGTCGACGGTAAACATCGGCAGCGCGGGCAAGCGGTCGGCGAACTTCTGCAAAATCGCCGGGTTTCTTGGCCGGTAGGCGTGTTTGCCAATGATTTCCTGCGCTGCCTCGGTGTAGAGAAATCTCAGATATTCTTCGGCCAGGCCGCGAGTGC
>JANWVS010000395.1 GCA_025056835.1 Gemmataceae bacterium
CGGCCACGGTCGAAGTCGCGGCCCGTGAGGCCTTTTTCCACGAGCGGTAGGAGTTCGTCCACCGTGTATTTTTTCACGATGGGCCGTTGTTTGAAGGAGAACTTCGGCGCGGCTGGCGTCGGCACAGCTTCGATGGCAGCGCGCAGGGAAGTCCGCTCTTCAGGGGAGAAATTCTGGATGGCCTCGTTGCGAATGTTGCGCATAAAGCCGTGGAAGCTGTGGCCGCCGCGATAAGTGGCTGCCCTGTGAAACCATTGCAAGTATTCTTCGCGTTGCGGGACGGTCCAGCCGCTCTTGACGATGCGCAGGGCCATGGCGTAGTCGATTTGCTCTTCTTGGCTGGGCGCCTTGGCCAACAGCGCCAACGTTTTACCGACGCCGCCGGGCACCTCCAGGTAGGCCACCAGCTTGGCCAGCTCAGCGTTGGTTTCGCGATTTCCGGCCGGATACCACGCGTCGATCCGTCGGCCGACGCGCTGCCTCCACGCCTCATCTGGACGACCGAGGCGCGCGAAGGCCAACTGATAGGCCCGCAGGTAATCGAGGCGTTGCGGCGGCGTCAACTTAGCGTAATCGATGCGCTCCAACGCTTCGAGGATGGCTGGCTGCAAACTTTTGTCGCCAGCGCGAATCAAGCCGATGAGGGCATTGATCGCCGCGACAGGATGTTTTTCAGCCAAAGCCTTGTCCTGCCACCGCGCTGGCTCCTGGAATTCAAGCACGGTGCGGGCCGCCCAACGGATATGGCGATCGTCATGGCCGAGGTGCGGCCAAGCAACGGCCAACGCTTCCGGGTCTGGCTTGTAGTACCCCTCGAGCTTTTTGCGTAGGTCGCGCAGCGGATTCGGCGCCGGCCGCCGTTGCGGCTCATCGGTCGGTTCATCGCCGACGTAGGTGACGCGATACAGGCCAGACATCGTATTGCGGCCGCCGATGATGAAATACATCGCTCCGTCAACGCGATTAATGACCACGTCGGTCAACGGCAGCGGCGAACCGTTGAGAAATTCCTCGGCGGTGCCGACGTAGCTGGCGCCCTTTGGTTCCAGGTGAATCGCATAGAGCTTGCCGTAACTCCAGTCACAACCGAAGAGGGCATCCTGGTACTGTGCTGGAAATTTGGCGCCGTAGCCGAAACAGACCCCAGTCGGGCTGCCCGGGCCGATGTCGACCGCGGCGGGAAGGTTGTCAGGGAAGTAGGCGGGCTTGGTTGCCGAGCCGCTGCGCCAGCCGAAATCGCTGCCGGGCACGGCGTGGAGGATGCGTGTCGGCCGGTAGAACGGCAGGTTCATGAACCATTCCATGTCGGAATCATACGTGAACAACTCGCCCTCGCGGTTGAAGGCGGCATCGAATTGATTACGGTAGCCGATCGATTCGACCTGCCAATGTTTACCATCGGGATCGACTTTGTAGATGTGGCCTCCGGGGGCCAAGATGCCGACGGCGTGGCCGCTGGCGTCCCACATCCGCGGCACGAGAAAATCTTCTTGCCAGAGGGGGGGAACAGAACCGCCGCTGTGTTTGGTTAGTTTCGTATGATTGCCGCAGCAAATGTAGAGCGATTGGCCATCGGGACTGAGCAGGATCGCGTGGGGGCCGTGCTCACCCCCTCCTTCGATCGCGCGAAGGAGTTCTTTGGAATCAAGAACGTCGTCGTTCTTCGACGATTTCACGCGCCACAGACCATGGGTTGCCTTGCCATCGCAAACCATGACGTAGAGGCTGTCGAAGGCCCAGAGCAGACCGTGGGCACCCCCCAGTTCAACGGGCAGCATCTCGACTTTCGTCTCTTCCGCCTTGCCGCCAAGGGGCGGGGGCGTGATGCGGTAAAGTCGGCCGTTGGCCTTCTGGTCGGATACAATCAAGCGGCCCTTGGGATCAACGCACATATTGACCCACGAACCTTGCGTTTCGCGCGGTACGGAATACAGCAACTCGACCTTAAAATCTTTTTTGACTTTGATCAGTTCGATCGGCGTCGCCGTCGGCTTGGCAAATTTGCCCCCGCCGCCAGCCCGAACAGCCAAAGAACCGACCAGCACGGCGAAAAAACCGACGACGATAACACCAGCGACTCGACGCGACACGGTGAGACTCCGAACGAGCACGGCTTGTAATCCCAGGCCGCGGCGACACGACCCGATCATAGTACAAGGCCATATTACCTTTGAATCAGCCCAACGGCCATGCGATGCCGAGGCAGTTTCAGCCCCCTCAAAATTCTTCGGTCCGGAAAGTTCGGCGGCAGCTTGGCCGGCGAACCTCAGCGAAGGCCGCTCGATTTCTTCCGATGCCAACGCCATGCCGTCTCGACAATTTCGTGAAGTTTGGGATACCGCGGCTGCCAACCGAGTTCAACTCGAATCTTTTCGGACGAAGCGATCAAGACGGGCGGATCACCGGGGCGTCGCGGTGCCTCCTTGACGTGGATGGTCTTTCCTGACACTGCTTCCACAGTTTGAATGACCTCGCGGACACTGTAGCCTCGACCCGTTCCGAGGTTGTAATGCAGCGCCGTGCCGGGCTTAAGCTGTTCCAGGACCAACGCATGTGCCTCCGCCAAGTCTTCGACATGGACATAATCCCGGATGCACGTTCCATCGACGGTAGGATAATCGGTCCCATAAATCTCGAGCGATGCGCGCTTTCCCAAAGCGGTCAGGATCGCCAAGGGGATCAAATGCGTTTCTGGATTGTGGTCCTCACCCAACGAACCATCGGTGGCGGCGCCAGCGGCATTGAAATAACGAAGCGCCGCGTAGCCGAGACCGTAGGCCGTGTGGTAATCGTGCAGCGCTCTTTCGATGGCCAGCTTGGTTTGTCCATAAGGATTGATCGGCTGCGGAGCGAACTCTTCCGTGATGGGCATGTCGCGCGGGGCGCCGAAGATGGCGGCGCTGCTGGAGAAGACGAACCGCTGGATATGGTGCCGACGAACGCATTCGAGAAGATCAAAGGAATGGACCACATTGTTGCGCCAGTATTTCGCCGGCTCGCGCATCGATTCCCCAACGCTGGCCGAAGCCGCAAAATGAACGATCGCCTCGATGCCGCGTTCGATTAAAACCTGATCCAACCGATGTGTTTCGCACAAGTCGGCAACGATCAAACGGTCGCGAGGCACCGCCGTGCTGTGACCGGTCGAAAGATTATCGAATACCCAAACATCATGGCCGCGCTGGCTGAGCAGCTTAACCGTGTGGCTGCCGACATATCCCGCGCCGCCGGTGACGAGAATACGCATGCCCGAAGACTCCGTGCCGTGTCCATTGGCTGCGACGACAGAGAACGCCGCGAAGCAGCGCCGCAGGGGATCGTCGCTAGTATACAATGGCGGGCAACGACGGACTTCAACCGTGAGGACAAGCGCGATGACACTGGACTATCGAACGGCCTTGGTGACCGGTGCAGCTAGCGGCATTGG
>JANWVS010000396.1:0-228 GCA_025056835.1 Gemmataceae bacterium
GAGGTCGCCGCCGCGCGGCCGATAGGGGTTGTGGGACTTCCCGGGTCCCGTGGCGAGGTAGATCGATCCGGTGTCGCTGTTTTGTACCAGGACCAGCCAATTGCCGGCCGGGTCGCGAACGATCTGCCGGCCGTTCCAGGGCAGCACGTCGAAGCCCGCCATCATGCGCACCTGGGATGGTGATTCGGCCCGCACTTCCAGCGGTTTACCGGGAGCCGGCCCCAGCCG
>JANWVS010000396.1:238-3417 GCA_025056835.1 Gemmataceae bacterium
CGCATACGGGTCCCACATGCTTTCATAATCCGCGACGGCGGTGGGCCGCTTGGGCATTACCGTGTGCTGCTTGTACTCAGCGGGTCCGTCAGCCTGAAGGGGGTCTCCTAAGCCGGCGATCAACCCAACCAATAGCCAGGCCATGATGAATTTTCGTTCGATCCCTGGAGCCGGCGTGCGCCGCCGACAACGACCATCCCGAAGGACCAACGGATAGATGCATTCTTGTTTCTTCATGGTGAAGCGAAAGTTCAAGCGGCGGCTGCCAACAGCCATACCATCTTCATTCACCGTCCGCTGCGGCCGTGCGCTGACCGACGCGGGCAAGGCTGCGCGGACCTTATCTCCTAACGGTCGACCAGCCTAAGCTTGGTCGTCCCGGGGCGTCACGGCCCTTGCCCAGCCCACGGGGACTACCGTTTGGTGACGGCTTGCGTCGATCCGTTTGGGGCGGTCCATCGCTTGCGGCCAACACTGCCCGCGGCGCGCGCAGTCCGAACGGTGGCGATCGTCAGGCCCTATCTTACGGCCCTTGTCTGGTCTGTGCCAGCGTGGCAGCGCTGGGGCACCGCGGATCCGGGACGCGCTGTTGCCGGTTGCGGCGGCGCGGGAAACCGTAATGGCACGGCGAGCAAGGCTCGAGCGGGCCTATTTTCGGTTCGGCGTCGACGGTGTCCGGTTTCGAGGTGTCCGGCGTTGGCCCCGCGTCAGATGTCCACGATGACCTCGGCCAGCCAACCGTCCGGCGTACGTTCCACGCGAAGGCCGTGGTAGGTGATCGCCTTGACTTCGTGTTCCAAGACATGGCGCTGGCGGTCGAGAGGTTCGCCCCAGGCGGAGCCGGTCAGGCCGTCGTCGCGGACGTGAACGTTGAACCGGGCCAGAAGCAGTTTGTCAACGTCGAAGTGAAACAGCAGTTCCTTGAGCCAGTCGAACAACAGGAATTCGCGATCGGTGCCGGCGAGATCGACATCCACCCGCCGAACGGGGCGAACGCTGGCCAGATCGGGGACAATCGTTTCAAACAAGGCAGCCGCCGCCTCGGCGAATAAGGCATCCAGATCGGCGGCCCGGATGCGCAGCCCCAGGTCGGCGGTGTGCTCGAAAACTTCGTGCATCGCGGCTTTATTGTAGGCAACGCCCCAACCGCTCTACCAACGCACCAACGCCGTGCCCCAGGCAAGGCCGGCGCCGAAGCCCGAAAGCAGTACCAATTCGTCGCGGCGAAGACGGCCTTCGGCCAAGGCTTCGTCCAACGCCAGAGGGATCGAGCCGGCCGAGGTGTTGCCGTACTTCTCGAGATTGTTGAAGACCTTGGCGCGCGAAATCTTGAGGACGTCGACGGCGGCATTGATGATACGGATATTGGCCTGGTGCGGGATATACAGGTGCACATCCTCGGGCTTCAGGCCGACGTGGTCGAGCACGTCCTTGATGGTGTCGCAGAGGATGGCGACGGCCCAGCGGAAGACGGCCCGGCCGTCCATGTGCATGTAGTGCAGGCCCTTCTCCAGCAGCTCCGGCGACGGCATCATGCGGCTGCCGCAGGCGGGACGGCTGAGCAGGTCGCCGCCGGAGCCGTCGGCCCCCATGCTGTAGGCGAGAATCCCTTGATCGGGCCGGCCACGGGTCAGCAGTACGGCGCCGGCGCCGTCGCCGAACAAGGGATACGTCTTGATGTCGTTGGGATTGACGACGCGCGAATTGGCGTCGCCGCCGATGACCAAGGCCAGGTCGCTGGCGCCGGAAACGACGTAAGCGGCACCGGTGACGAGGGCGTACATGAAGCCGGCGCAGGCCGCTTGGAGATCCACGGCCGGGCAGACGAGCTTTAACTGGTCTTGCACAAGACAGGCGGTCGACGGAAAAGAATAATCGGGGGTGAAGGTGGCCACCAGGCACAGGTCGATGTCGGCGACGCGAACCTTGGCTTGCTCGATACAGCGACGGGCCGCCTCCAGACACAAATCGCTGGTCGCCTGATGGGGCAGGGCATGGCGGCGTTCGTAAATGCCCGTACGCTTCACGATCCAGTCGGAGTCGAACCCAAAGCGGCGGTGGAGGTGCTCGTTGGTGACGACGGCGTCGGGAACGTAACTGCCGGTACTGAGGATCCGCACACCGGTCAAGGACCGGCATCGGCGTCGCAACGAGGGATGGCGTTCTTCAGTCATGGACTCGACCGATTCGTTCGGACTCCCGTTCCCCATCGGAAGCGAGCCCGATTGACTCTGGAACAGACAATATAGGGCGGCCGCGCACCGACGGCACTATTGCGGCAGATGACGCAGATACGCTACCAAGGCCGCCAAGGCGCGGTACTGGCCCTCCAGCCGCAGGTCGCCGTCGTGGTGCGACGCGAAAAAGCCGCCAAGCAGGGCATGTTGGCGGAAGCCGTCGGTAAAATGCTCCGTGTTGGCCTCGGTGTACTGCAACGCGGCCACGAACGAAACGGCGCTCTCCAAGGCGGCCCGATAACGGGCCAGGCGTTGCACCTCACCGGCGGCGTAGGCCGCGCGACAAGCGTGAACCAGACAGCTGGCGGCCGCGGCAGTGCTGTTCAGCTCGGGCGGCGTCGGCCGCGCCTTGCCTCCGACGACGCTCTGGAAACCACCGGTCCAGTGTGGCCGCAGCGGGTCGGCGTTGGTGTACTGGAGGGTGCAGAGCCAGTCGGCCATTTCGAAAACCGCGTTGGCCAAGGCGGCGTCTTTGCCGACCAGGTATGCCTCCGTAAAGGCGGCGGTCAGGTCGGGAAGAAGGGCGATCGTCTTGTGATCGCGCCACCAGGGGTGGTAGTAGGTGCAAGCCTTGCGCACCGCGTCGAGCCGCCAGGCTGCCGGCTGGTGCCCGTAACCGCGCATCAAGGCGGCCAAGGCCGGCCCGACGCCTGCCGCGCTCGCCTCCGCTTTGGCTTGCTCGGTGTCGCCTGCGACCGCGAACGAGCCATCGGCCTGCTGTTGAAGGCGAACGTAGTGGGCCAGCCGTTCCGCTTCCTGGAGCAAGTCTTGGGCAGGCCGCGGCAACTCAAGAATCGCCTGGCACAACAAGCCCGAGGCGGCCAAACGGTTGACAAACGTCTCCGGTGCTGCCGTGGTCCGTGCTTGGGTTTTCGGATCGACGGCTGTTTCTAACAGCAGCGTCAAGATGGCTTGCTTCGCCACGGCCGCCGCCCGATCGTC
>JANWVS010000397.1 GCA_025056835.1 Gemmataceae bacterium
AATCGAGGGCGGTCGCGAATTCATAAGCGTTGACGAAATCGGCCGGATCATCGGAGTCGCTTTTGCAGAGCAACCCCGCGTCAATGAGGTTGTAAACGATATTGCCGAAGTCGTCGGTGCGGTGAACCCCCCATTGTGCCAGGACCGTGCGGGCCAGCATGCCGAACTCCGCCAAAACCAGTTCCCGAATGCCGTCGAGCAATTCCCGGCCCGAGACGTGCAGCCGCGGGTCGCCGGCCGGTATGTCGGGGGTACGCTCGCGGCCTAGCTTCCTGGCAGTGTACTGCAACGCACGGTCGATGAACTCGTAGGCCTCGTAAGCATAACGCGGATCGCGCTGAACGATTTTTTCCAGTTTGGGATGCACGTACATGTTCGGGTACCGCGTGTCGAATCTATTTGCTGTTGTTCAAGATGGCCAGGACTTCGTTGGCGGTGATGGTCACTCGACGGCCATCCTCGCATTCCACCAAGACTTTTCGGGCCAGAATTTCCTGGGCCAGCACACGTCCGCGCCCTTTTGAGGTGACCACCTGCGCACCGGGCGGAGGGAGTTGCTTCTGGAACTCCTCGTACACCTCGTGTTCAAATCGCAGACAACACTTGAGCCGTCCACACCGGCCCGAGATCTTAAACGGGTCGAGCGTCGCTTTTTGCAGCTTGGCCATGCGCATGGAAACCGGCGGCATGACGGTCATGTGGGTGTTGCAACAAACCGGTTTGCCGCAATCGCCGTAATCGGCCAGGAGTTTTGCCTCGTCGCGCACCCCCACTTGTCGCAGTTCAATTCGCGTGCGGAATTCCCTCGCCAGGTCTTTGACCAATTCTCTGAAATCGACCCGTTTCTCAGCAAAGAAATAGAAAATGATCCGCTCGCCGCCGAAAAGTTGTTCGACATCGAGCAAGTCCATTTGCAAGTGCCGTTGTCGAATGAAGTCGTTGCAACACCGGAAAGCGACTTCTTCGCGTTGGTGAATACGATCGCGTTCCGCGTAATCTTCGGCGGTCATCACCCGCAGGATCTGTCCACGGGTCGGTTCGGCCAAATAGGCGACTGCCGCCGGCGTCGCCTCGCAAAGCACCTCGCCGATCTCCAGACCACGTTCGGTTTGGACGATCACCTCTTGGCCGCGCGCGTAGTTTAAATCGGGCGGGTTCGGTGTGAACTCGCCGAGCAAACGCATGACGCCGTGGCGGATTATCCGATTCACAAGGAGCCGTCCCGTTCAATGGGTCGAATTACATTCTAACCCTCCCGGCGGGAACGCGAAAGGCGGCCTAGCTCAATTCGCCTACTTTGTAGCGGAAGAATCTGCCCATCTTTAACCCGGCCCCGGCCAAAAGTTGCCCGACAGTCTTACTGTCGTCCTTGACGAACGGCTGTTCCACGAGCACGTTTTCCGCGAACCAAGTCTTCAGCTTGCCCTCGATGATCTTCTCGAGGATGTTGGCCGGTTTGTTCTTGTTCTTCGGGTCGTTGGCGATTTGCTCGCGGGCTATCTCAGTTTCCTTGGCGATGGTTTCGGCCGGCACATCTTCCTTTCGCGCCGCCAGCGGATTGCGGGCCGCCACGTGCATGCACACGTCACGTAAGAGTTGCGGATCAGCCTGTGAGCCCTCGACTTGCACGAGGACGCCGACCGAACCGTCGTGGTGGCAGTATTCACCCAGCAGGCCCGTCAGCCGGGCGAATCGCTTGGGCCGCATCACTTCGCGAATCAAACCATACGCTTCGGTGATCAGGTCGTTGATGGTACGGGTCGGATCGTCCACGAAGGGTTGACTCAGTAATTCTTCGACCGTGGCCGGGTTCTTGACCGCCACTTGCTTGGCGATTTTGTCGGCCAGTTTGACGAAGTGCTCAGCCTTGACGACTGGAGCGCTTTCGCAGCGCAACTCGAGGATAGCGCCGACGCGGGCCTCGGGGTCGATGTAAATGGCAATGCGGCCCTCGGCAGTTTCGCGGTCGCCGCGTTTCACCGCTGCGTCCTTGAATTTCTTGCGAAGGATTTCAATAGCCTTGTCCTTGTCGCCGCCGGCTTCGGTCAGCGCCGCTTTGCAGTCCATCATCGGCAAATTCGTCTTGTTGCGCAGGGCCATGACGTCGGCTGCGGAAATGCTCATGACATCTTACTCCTTCGGATTGCAATTCGGGAAAACTCCTTACGATGCCACCGGTGCCGCCGTCTTCGGAGTCGGGACCGGAGACGGGCCGCCGCGACCAGCCCGAGCGTCCGGGGGCAAGGCCGCCTTGCCTTCAAGGACCGCATCGGCCAGCTTGGCCAGCGTAATTTCAATGGAACGGATGCTGTCGTCGTTACCCGGAATCGGCAAATCGACGCAATCCGGGTCGCTGTCGGTGTCGATGAGCGCCACGGTCGTTACGCCCATCCGTTTTGCTTCCTTGACCGCAATTTCTTCTCGCTTGGGATCAATGACGACCATGGCGTCGGGTAAGCGGTTCATTTCGCGAATGCCTTGCAGGTTGCGCGTGATCTTTTCCAACTCGCGGTTCAGCGTCGCCACCATTTTCTTACTGTAGCTGCGAATCATGGCCGTTTCCGGGGCCTTGTTGACGTCGAGCTTGCCCGTCTCGGTTCGCATGGCCTTCATGTGGGCTGCGATGTCGACGTTCGCCAGTTTTTCTCCGTGGGGCAGCCACATCGACTCCAACTCCTGCAGGCGCTTGAGGCGGTCGCGAATCGTGCGGTAATTGGTCAGCGTGCCGCCCAGCCAACGCTCATTGACATAGGGCATGCCGCAGCGTTGCGCCTCGCGCTCGATGGCTTCCTTCGCCTGCCGCTTGGTGCCCACAAAGAGCACCAAACTGCCGCGACTGGCAACCTTGGCGATGAACCGGCACGCCAAAAGCAGGCCCCGTACCGTCTCACGCAGGTCGATGATGTGGATGAGGTTTCGTTTCCCATAAATATACGGCCGCATCTTCGGGTTCCAGCGGCTGGCGCGATGGCCGAAGTGCACGCCGGCCTCGATTAACTCTTGCACTTGAACGATCGCCACGCATACCCTCCCGCCCCGAGGCGATAATGCATCGCTGGGGCCGTTCTTTATGGACCACGGGACAAAAACAGACGGGTATTCTAAAGACTTGATCGCCAATAGGAAAGGGGAAAGCAGCGGTTGGCGGAGCCGAAACGATTCGTCGTTTCACGGGTGAAATCGTTGCCACCGTCGTTGGCGACAACCTCCTCCTCGAGATGGTAGGATGAAATCATGCTCCGCCTTGCTGCTTGCGGCGTCAACGCCGCCCTGTGCCTTGCGTTGGTCGGTCCGTCCGACCCGATTTCCAAGTCTGCCAAGGCTGCTCTGCAACCTTTCAACGACCTCATCGGCACCTGGCGCTGCACCGGCACGCCCGCCGGCTCCCGCGACGAACAGCAAAAGAACTTTTG
>JANWVS010000398.1 GCA_025056835.1 Gemmataceae bacterium
GCTTAGCTAAGCGGAAGGGACATCATGAACCACTCCTTTTGGGGAAATTGCGGACCGGAGAGACATAAGGCCGTCATGGTGATCGGACCGGTCGTCGGTTGTCAACGAAAAAATCGAAAAGTTGCCGATCGGCAAATGGCCCCCGGGCTGTTCGCTTGGGGCGCAAGTCGTTACTTTTTGGACCAAGCCGGACCGCTTTATGACCGACGGAAAAGGGCTTATGGCATGATCGAACAGTTCAGGAACAGTCCGTCGGCCCGGACCATTTGCGAATTGACGAGTCGGCCGCACATCGAGTATGATCTGGCGCGCTCGGAGTACCTTATGGCACGAAGCCTCCTTGCTGTTAGTTTATTGCTCGACCTTGCCGGGATTGCTGCCGCCTATCACGTTGAACAACGCTGCTTCGCGATTTTGGTTGACGGCAAAGAGGTCGGCCAGTCGCGGATGACGATCGTCGAGCAAGACGACGGCGCCATTTTCGTCGCGGTGAAGGCCAAAGTGGAAATGCAACGACTGTTGCTGAATTACTCCTTCACCATCGAGGGGCAAGAGTGGTGGAAAGAAGGTAAGCTTATCGGTCTGAGAAGTTCCTGCAACAACAACGGCACAAAATGCGATCTGCTCGTGACCAAGCGGGGCGAACAGCTTCGGGTGCGCGTCAACGGTCAGGACCGATTCGCTTCGCCGGACTTGTGGACGAGCAGTTACTGGAAACTTGCCGACGCCCGCTTTCACAACAAACAGGTGCCGATCCTCGCCGTTGAGAATGGACAAGAGCGGCTCGGCCAACTTCAGTATCTCGGCCCGAAGCAGCTTCCTTGCGCCGGACAGTTGCTGCCGTGTTTTCAGTTTCGCGTCACGGCGCCGAATTACGCCGTCGAGCTGTGGTATGACCAGCATCATCGATTGGTTCGCCAAGAATTCGTCGAAGCGGGTCAGAAAACGATTGTGCAGCTCGTGGAAAAGAAATGACTAGCTCCGCCCCCGCCCTGCCCCGATAACGCCGCTGCGGTGTGCCGGGCTTGCCGAGCGCACTCGGCTTCGCGATGCGGCCGAGAGCGATGACAGCGCGTAGAATAACTTTTTACAGCAACCGTCCGCCTCTTTGTGAAAGGACAAACGTCGTGGCTCCTTCCGTGGCTGTCGTGGGCGCGACCGGCGCCGTGGGTGAGATCATACGTCAAGTGCTTCTTGAGCACAATTTTCCCCTCCGCGCCATCAAGTTCTTGGCCTCCGCCCGCAGCACCGGCAAGGTGATTGAGTATCGAGGCAAGCAATATCCGGTGGAGCCAATTTCGCCGGAGGCGTTTGTGGGCGTGGACATCGTCCTGTCGAGCACGCCGGCCGCAGTGAGCCGCGAGACCAGTCCCATGGCCGCCGCGGCGGGAGCAATTGTGATCGACAACTCGAGCGCTTGGCGAATGGATCCGGACGTACCTCTGGTGGTCCCGGAGGTCAATGCTGATGCTTTGCGGTCGATCCCCAAGGGGATCGTGGCTAATCCCAATTGTTCGACGATTCAGATGGTGGTGGCACTGAAACCGCTGCACGACCTGGCGCGGATCAAACGTGTGGTCGTGGCGACGTACCAGGCTTCGTCGGGCAAAGGGGCCAAGGGGCTGTTCGAGTTCGATCGCCAGATCAACGCGCTGGGCCGCGGCGAAAAGGTGCCAGCCGTGACAGCGCACGCTGCCCAGCTCGCCGGCAATGTCTTGCCACACGATTGGAAGCTCGGCGACGACGGGTACAGCGAGGAAGAGATAAAGATGATCAAGGAGACCAAGAAGATCATGGGCGACGACTCGATTCAGGTTTCTCCCACCACGGCCCGAGTGCCGGTGCGCGTCGGTCATTCCGAGGCGATCAACCTCGAATTCGAGCGTCCCATTTCGCCCGAGCAGGCCCGCGAGGCGCTCCGCAAGGCCCCAGGAGTCGTCGTCCTCGATGACTACGTTAAAGGCGAAGTGCCGCTTCCGCTTAACAGCGCCGGCCGCGACGAGGTGTTCGTCGGCCGCATCCGCCGCGACCCGACCGTGCCCCACGGGTTGAACTTGTGGGTGGTTGCTGACAATCTCCGCAAAGGCGCGGCGACCAATGCGGTGCAAATCGCTGAAGTGTTGGTCGAGCGTGGTTGGCTGCCGCGGCGTTGAGCGTTCCCGGCAATCCGCTGCTCCGCGACGCGGTGGACCATCAAGGGCGAAGCGATCCCATTTCGGCGACAAGCTGCCTTGGTTCCCATGCGCTCTGCGACGGGATGAAAGACTAACGTGTACAGCCCGCGCAATTCGGGTGAACCGACGCGGCGTGGCGTTCATTTGGCACAGCGGCGGCCGTGGCCGAAGTCGCCTCATAGGATGTCCATGTTCACCGCCTCTGCTTTTCACGGAGCTTTCGCATGAGATGCCTTCCTTGCTGTACCTTGGCGTTCGCAGTTCTCGGCGGCGTTTCCCTAGTTCGCGCCGGCGACGACGGTTTTCGACCCTTGTTCAACGGCAAAGATCTGACTGGTTGGGTCCACGTCAACGATCATCCCAACACCTGGAGTGTCAAAGACGGCATGCTCGTGACCACGGGTTTCCCGATCGGTTTTTTGCGCACCGACCGGATGTACGAAAACTTCATACTCGAATTTGAATGGAACCATCAGCCTCGCAAGGACGACCGCGAAGGCAATTCCGGCTGCTTCATCTGGGCCGACGCCATCCCAGCGCCGGGCCAAGGTTCGTTTGCCCGCGCCATCGAAGTCCAGGTATTAGTCAACTTGGAGTGGAAAGACAAAAAGACCGGGCTGCCGACCGCTACCAGCCACGGCGACATCTTTAGCATCTGGGGCGCCAAGTGCGTCCCCGATCGACCCCATCCCTTGAAGTGGGAGCGTTGCATTCCCAGCGAGTACCGAGCCAAGGGATTCGGCGAATGGAATCATTACCGCATCACGGCCAACGACGGCGTCGTCAAGCTCGCCGTCAACGGCAAAGAAGTCAGCGGCGTCAGCAAATGTAATCCCCGCAAGGGCTACATCGCCTTGGAATCCGAAGGGAATCCATGCTGGTTTCGCAACATCCGCATCAAGGAATTGCCGAGCACGAATCCGTCGCCCGGCGAAGTCGGCTTCGATGGCACCGGCTGGGAACGTCTTTACAATCGGCTCGACCTCACCGGCTTCAAAGACGACCCCGGCCATCACGGCCACTGGAAGCCGATCGATTGGCGGCTCGTTTACGACGGCAAGAGTCAAGCCAAGGACAAGAACCTCTGGACGACGAAGGAATACGGCGACTTCGAACTGATCGTGGACTGGCGTTTCACTGGCAAGCCGAAAAAGAAACTCGTTCCCGTGATCTTGCCCAACGGCGACCACGATAAGGACGCCGACGGCAAAGAGAAACAAGTCGAGATCGACGAC
>JANWVS010000399.1 GCA_025056835.1 Gemmataceae bacterium
TCGGCAAGGACAACGTCAAGATCAAATGGCAGCAGCGCAATTTCAACGACGGCGCGATCAACGACCTCCGTCTCTTCAAGCCGCAGCACAACGTCTACGCCGCCGTCTATCTCTATCGCGAAATCGAAACGCCGACGCCGACCGATCTGCCGATCAGCCTGGGCAGCGACGACACGCTGTCGGTTTGGCTTAACGGTCAAAAGATCCTGGCCAACAACACCTATCGCGCCGCCGCCCCGGACCAAGACCGCGTCACCCTCAAGCTCAAGGCCGGCAAGAACGACCTCTTGCTGAAAATCTGCCAAGGCGACGGCGACTGGGCGTTTTACTTCGCCGCCGAAAAACCAGCACCCATTGTCCCCAAAGGAATCGCTTTCGAAGATGTCTCGGACAAAGTCGGTCTCGGCACCGAAGGTTTGGCGGCCCATGTCAAATTCGATGCCCTCACGGTGTGCGACTTCGACGGCGACGGCCGGACGGATGTTCTGTACGGCAATCAGATCTTCTTTAATCGCCAGGGTGAGCGCGGTGAAGCGCGGTTTGTACCGGCCGAGGACGCGGGTCTGGCGTTCGTCCCCGGCAAAATCAACCCCGTGGTCGGCGACTTCGACAACGACGGCCACCCCGACCTGTTCGTGCCGCAGCGCGGCAAAAGTATTTTGTATCGCAACAACGGCAAAGGCCAGTTTCGCGACGTCACCGCCCAAGCGGGCGAACTGGCAGCCCTGTCCGCCTGGTCTACCAGCGCCGCCTGGGGCGACATCGACAACGACGGTTTGCTCGATCTCGTCGTCGGCTGCCTCAAAAGCAGTAATCGCTGCTTCCGCAACAAGGGAGACGGCACCTTCGAGGACGTTACGAACAAGGTCGGTCTCGATCAACGGCTCTTCAACACGCAAGCCGTCGCGCTGGTCGATCTCAACAACGACGGCTTGCTCGACATGGTGTTCAACAACGAGGGACAGGATGCCGTCGTCTTGCTGGGCAGCGACACCTTCGCCGGCAAACACGTACCGCTGACACTCAACATCGCCGGCAAGGACGGCGTGACTGGCAGCCGAGTGCACGTGCTCACCAAGGATGGCAAGCTCGTGGCCTCGCGCCAGCTTTCCGGCGGCGACGGCCGCGGGGGCCAACAGCCAGTCCAGGCCCGTTTCACGCTGGCGCCGGGCACCTATCGAGTGCAGGTGCGCTACAGCTCCGGCGTGGTCCGCTCCAGGGAAGTCACGGTCGCCCAATCCCCCCTTCGCAGCCTGATTGACGAAAAAACCGAATAAATGCCACGATGAAACAAGGACCTCAAATGATGGATGTCATTCGCGTCGGGACGGCCCTCGCCTGCCTCGGCCTCACCGCCCCGGCAACGGTCGCCTTGGAGCCGTGGGCCACCTATCGCGGCAACGTGCAGCGCACCGGCCACGTCGATCAACAGCCTGGTCCCGCCGCCCCCAGGGTATTGTGGGTCTTCAAGGCCAAGGACCACTACATCGCCGCGCCCGTGCCGGTCGGCGAGCGGCTCATTGTTTCCGGCCTGGGGGCCTTCAACACGGCGAATCTCACTTGCCTGAATGTCGATCCTAAGGCCAAGGACCGCGTGGTTTGGAACAAGACCACACCCTACCTCAAATTGCCCACGGTCAGTTCGCCCGGCCTGGTCGGTGGTCGGATCATCTTCGGCGACGGTATGCACCAGACCGATGGGGCGACGCTGCACTGTCTCGACGTGGCCGGCGGCTTGCCGATCTGGCAACACCCCGTCCCCGGAACGTTGGTCCATCTCGAGGGATCGCCAACCATCGACGGCAACAAGGCCTATATCGGCGGCGGTGCGGCGGGCGTCTTGTGCATCGCAATCGATCGGCTCACCCTTGAGGGCAAGGCCACCGACCTGGCGAACGCCCAAAAGGCCATCGCCAAGCGTTGGGCTGAGTTGCTGACGGCCTACGAAGAAGAGAAGAAGAAAGACCCGATGTTCGCCGTGCCTCCGAACGAAGACCAACTGCCCAAGGCGAACCCGGCGCGGCTGTGGCAACAGGGAGCGGACCAATGGCACGTCGACGCGGCCGTCGCGGTCGTCGGCGACAAGGTGCTGGCCTGCTCGGCGTTCCTCGAAAAGGAAAAGGTCGGCGATCGCGCCTTGTATTGCCTCGACAAGGCGACCGGCAAAGTGGCGTGGCGCGCTCCGCTGAAGTTGAATCCCTGGGGCGGCGCCGCGGTCGAGGGGACGACGATCATCGTCACCGGCAGCACGATCGGCTACGACCCCAAAGCTCTCAAAGGAGCCAAAGGCTTGATCGCCGCCTTCGATCTCGCCGACGGCAAGGAAAAATGGTCCAAGGAAATCACCGGCGGGGTCGTCGCTTGCGCGGCGCTGGCGGACGGCGCCGCGGTGGTCTGCGCCACCGACGGCAAAGTCCGGGCTTTCGACCTCGCCAGCGGCGAACGTCGTTGGATCTACGAGGCCAAGGCACCGTTGTTCGCACCGCCGGCGATCGCCAAGAACGTGGTCTACGCCGGCGATCTCAAGGGAGTGGTCCATGCCATCGATCTCGGCAATGGATCCGAAAAATGGAAGCTCGACCTCGGCGCCCACCCGGATACAGCGGCGCCGGGCATGATTTACGGCGGTCCCGTGGTGCAAGGCGGCCGTTTGTACGTGGCCACCTGCAATCTTGAAGGTCCCCATGCCCGCCAACCGACGGTGGTCGTTTGTCTGGGCGAAAAATAGAGGAGGCTCGCCATGTCGCGTTGCGTGATTCTTTGGGCGCTGTGCGGCGTCCTAGTGGTGCAACTTCCTTGCAACAGCGGCAGCAAGGACGACAAGAGCGGCGGCATCAAAATCGATAAGGAAAAACGCACCGTCACCATCGACGCCGTCGTGGCTCCGCGTAAACTGCCGCACCTGAAAGAAATTTACCCGCTCGAGGTCATCGCCTCGTGGCCGCACCCCAAGGGCAAAAAGGCCCACGAGACGATTGTGACCATCGATGTGATGCCCAGCGCCGTTCATGCCGCCTTGGTCGAGTTGGGGCTGAAGCCGGGCAAACCGGCGATGGGGGGTGAAAAAGAAGAAGGTCAGGGACCGGAGGTCAACATTTACCTCGACATCGTCCAACCCGACGGCGAGACGAAGCGCGTTTCCATCGACAAAACGATGGTCTCGATCGCCAACGGCAAACCGTTCCCGAAGTCGGTGAAATGGCGCTTCACCGGTTCAGTGATGACCAAGCCCGACCCCAACAAGAACGAGGAAGTTTATGGCGCCGACACGACGGGAACGTTGATCTCGATCTTTCCGGTGACGAACCAGACCGTGCTGCAAACGAGCCTGAGCATGCAGTACGAGAAGTTCATGAAGCTCGAAACCAATCCGAAGGTCTTGCCCAAGGAAGGCACACCCGTG
>JANWVS010000039.1 GCA_025056835.1 Gemmataceae bacterium
GTGCAAGCTACGCCAACAAACGGTGGACGGCTACGTCGAGCGCCTGGCCCGGACGTTCGACATCGACATTGCCCGGCCGCTGGCCCAACTCTCCTCCGGTATGAAGCGGAAGGTGGCGTTGTTGGCCGTGTTGGCGCCGCGCACCCCTTTGGTCATCCTCGACGAGCCGACCAACACCCTCGACCCCACCATGCGCGACGAGTTGCTGGAGCAACTGCGGCTGGCCCGGAGCCAAGGCCAGGCGGTGCTGTTTTCTTCCCACGTCTTGCAGGAAGTCGAGCAGGTTTGCGACCGCGTGGCAATCTTGCAGCGCGGCAAGCTGGTCCATGTGCAGCCCATGGCCGAATTGCGGCAGGTGCGCCGCGTGCGTGCTCGTTTTGCCGGCGTCGTCGAGGCGATGCCCTGTCTGCCTGGCTTGCTCCAGATCGAACGCACCGGCGCCGACGTGATTTTCACCCACGGCGGCCTGCTCCGCGACCTGCTGGGCTGGCTGGCCCGACAGGAGGTGCAAGACCTCAAAGTGGAGCCGGTCGGCCTGGCCAGCATCTATCATCGTTATCACAGTGCCCCGGCGTGAGACCGTCCTAGCAAACCATGACCCGAACGCTGATCGTTAAGCTGCTTCGCGACGTTCGCACGCCGTTGCTCGTCGTTGCCGTGCTGCTCTTTTTGTTTCAGATGCTCTGGGCGCGGATCACGCGGAATATCTCCGGCGTCTTGCTGACCAAGGTGGAACAGAAGCTCAAGCAAGCACAGGAGAAGATTCAAGCAGGCTTGCCGTTTCCCGTGCCCGTCGAAAAACTCGAAGTCGACGACATGATCAAGATTTTCTTCGAAGACGAAGGCCAGATCATCCAGAAGTTGATCGGCGGCGAGGGGATCGACATCCGCAAGGCGTCGAATTTGCTGACCACCGGCTTCGTACATCCACTGGTCATCACGATCCTGTGCATCTGGGCCATCGGCCGGGCGTCCGGGGCCATTGCCGGGGAAATTGATCGCGGCACCATGGAGCTGTTGCTGGCCCAGCCGATCAGCCGCAGCCGATTGGTACTGGCTCATTTGTTGGTCGATATCGTCACGATTCCGGTCTTGTGCCTGAGCATGTGGTCCGGTTTGATTGTCGTGGCGGAGCTGGTGGGTCTGGTCAACAATCCGCGGCCAGAGCTTCAGGCCAATCCGTGGCGCTTCTGGCCGAGCCTGCCCAACGTCGCCCTCTTGGTCTTCGCGGTGAGTGGGGCGACGATGTGGATGTCGGCCGCCGGCAGGTATCGCAATCGCGTTCTGGGTCGGGCCATCTTGCTGGCGCTGTTGATGTTCCTGGTCAACGTGATCGGCCAACTCCTGGAGCCGCTCGAGGTATTTCGCCCGTTCACGATCTTTTACTACTACCAGCCGCAGCCGGTGTTGCTGCAACCCGATTGGTACACGCATCGCGAAGTGTGGGGCCGAATGGCGGTCTTGTTGACGATCGGTGCCGCCGGCTATGGCTTGGCATGGTGGACGTTCACGCGCCGCGATCTGCCGGCGCCGCTGTGATGCGCCGCCCATCTGGTGCCGGATGCACGAGGCACGGCAAGTTCCTTACGCGGCGCTGAAATGCCGGAGCCGCGGCGACGAATAACTTCGGACCGACCCACGGCCCACGGCGGCCCGTTTCCGTAGCATAATGTTCGCCATGGCAGAACAGCAGCCAGTTGCGATCCCGCTCGAGCCGAAGGCAGGTGGGGCGCCGGCCGACGAAACGCCGACCGTGTCGTCGCTGACGCACACGACGACGAACGCGACGGGGCCTCAAGGGAGCTTCGGCGACTACGAGATCCTGGGTGAAATCGCCCGCGGCGGCATGGGCGTGGTCTATCGAGCCAAGCAAATCTCTCTCAACCGCGTCGTGGCCTTAAAAATGATCCTGGCTGGCCGCTTGGCCACCGCAGACGACGTCGCCCGCTTCCGGGCCGAAGCAGAAGCCGCGGGAAAGTTGCAGCATCCCAATGTCGTTTCGATCTTCGAGGTCGGCACCCACGACGGCCAGCATTACTTCAGCATGGAATATATCGACGGCGAAAGTCTGGCCCAGCGCCTGGCGCGCGGTCCGCTGGCCGGGCACACGGCAGCCAAACTCTTGCGGACGATTGCCCGGGCCGTTGACTATGCCCACAAGCAAGGCATTTTGCACCGCGACCTGAAGCCATCCAACATCCTGTTCGACGCCGCCGACGAACCCCATATCACCGATTTCGGCCTGGCCAAGCGACTGGGCGATAAATCCGGCCACACGCGCTCCGGCGCGGTGATGGGAACCCCGAGTTACATGGCACCAGAACAAGCCCAGGGCAAGACCCGCGACGTGACCCCGGCCGCCGACGTTTATAGCCTGGGAGCCATCTTGTACGAATGCCTTACGGGCCGGCCGCCGTTCAGGGCCGAAACACCGTTGGAAACAATCCACCAGGTGATCGAAAATGAACCGGCACCGCCCACCTTGCTCAACGCCGCCATCGACCGCGACCTCGAGACTATCTGCCTGAAGTGCCTCCATAAGGACCCCCAAGCGCGCTATGCCAGCGCCGAAGAACTGGCCGCGGACTTGGATCGTTATCTCGATGGTTTGCCGATCTCGGCCCGCAGCCTCAACGTGCTCGATTTTGTCTCGCGCATGCTCAGCCGCACGCGCGACGACGCGTCGTTTCATACCTGGAGCGGCATGCTGTTCATCATGGCCGCGGTCATCGCCGTGGAGCACGTCCTGGTCTTTGTCCTCATCAAGGCCGAGGCACCGCGCCCTTGGATCATCGCCGCCCGGTTTATTCAGCTTGCGATTTTGCTCGTGCTGTTCTTGTGGCACCGCGGCAAACGACAATTGCTGCCGACCACTGCCGCCGAGCGCGAATTGTGGACGATTTGGATCGGCTATTTCTTGGCCTATCTCGTTGCCATCTTCGCCACGCGCATGCTCGTCAGCGAGTTGGACATCCTCGAGCCGGGCAGGCGAGCACCGCGGGAATTACGAGAAACGCTGCCGTATCCGTTCATCTCGCTGGCGGCAGGACTGGCGTTTTTCACGATGGGGACCAACTACTGGGGCCGCTGTTACCTGATCGGCGCCGCGTTCTTCCTTATGGCGGCGCTGATGCCGTTCCACCTGGAGTGGGCGCCGCTGGAGTTCGGCCTGTTGTGGTCGGCAGCACTTATAGCCTTGGGCAAGCACCTGCGGCAACTCGGCACCCATGCGTCCCGGCCCCCGCAAGCAAGCGATTCCCAGAACGTCGCCACCGTGCAACAGCGCGTTACGGCGTGAACCGTCGCGGGGTTCGCCATCCTTTTCAACCCTCCGCTCCCAAGTCGCGCTTTGGTTCCGACCACGGGCGTTGTCTTTGGTCGCTCCGGGTCTCGCTCATACAACAACATGGCTCGTAGCCAACGTCAGGCTGCTTGTGTTGTCGAAGTTTTCGAAGGACGATCGCTCGTGACATATTCGCCGCCGCTTGCCGAACTGCTGCGTATGCCGCGCTTGCCGGAGCTGGGGCCGGGCGCCCCGGTTGGCGACGTGCGCCCCCTGTTGGCATCGCTGCGCGAGGAGACGTTGTTCGCACCGGCGCGGGTCGTCGACGCCGACGCTGCCCGTGCTTGTTTGGCGGGACTGTGGCTGTTGTTCGATTTTCTTGACGAATCGCACCGGCTCAGCCAAGAGATTGCCACCGTCGACGGCAGTTACTGGCATGGGTTGATGCACCGACGCGAACCGGACTACGGCAACGCCAAATACTGGTTTCGACGTGTCGGCCGGCACCCTATCTTCCCGACTCTTGGCGTCCAAGCCGGCCAACTGGCCGGCTCGGCGGAGCCGTGCCGCGCTGCCGATCTCGTGGCCAGAGCGACGTCCTGGGATCCCATGGCGTTTATCGACCTGTGCGCGACCGTCGCGCCGGGCAGCCCCGATGCTCGGCTGTGCCAAAGGATTCAGCGGCTCGAATGGGACTTGCTCTTTGCCCACTGCGCGGCCAAAGCCACCGGCAGCCCGCCCGAAGATCGACTGGGGCACCCGTCATGAATCGTGCTGAGGCTTGGAATCTGCTCCAGGAATACGTGCAAGACACGGGTTTGGTCCGGCACATGCTCGCCGTCGAAGCTGCGCTGCGCGCTTACGCCCGCAAGCTGGGGGCCGATGAAGAAACCTGGGGCATCGTCGGTCTGCTGCACGATTTCGACTACGAACGCTGGCCCAACCCGCCCGACCATCCGCTGCAAGGCTCGAAAATCCTCCGCGAGCGCGGCTACCCCGACGAAGTGATTTACGCGATCCTGTCGCACGCCGACTATCTGCCCGACTACCCGCGCGTTCACCTGCTTGACAAGGCGCTGTACGCCTGCGATGAATTGGCCGGCCTGATTACCGCCGCCGCCCTGGTCCGGCCCGCCGGCATCACCGACTTGACCGCCGCCAGCGTGAAGAAGAAGATGAAGTCCAAGGGGTTTGCCCGCAACGTCAACCGCGACGACATCGCCCGTGGGGCCGCCGACTTCGGCGTCGATCTGACGGAGCACATTCAATTCGTCATCGACGCCATGAAACCACTGGCCGTCCAGCTCGGGATTGAACGCGGACTGAGCGCCGAGCCGCCCGAGAGCGCCTGACATGAACCAACGCAGCGCCTACAACGCCATGGAGCTGATGATCTGCTGCGCCGCCCGCTGCCTCGAGGACGGCAAGTCGGTGGCCGTCGGCACGGGTGTCCCCTGCGCTGCCGCCATGCTGGCCCAACGGACCACAGCCCCGAACCTCATGATCTGCTTCGAAGCCGGCGGCGTCGCGCCGCTGCTGCCGACCATGCCGATCAGCGTCGGCGACTCGCGCACCTTTTGGCGCGGCCTGATGGCCACGAGCATGGCCGACGTCATGGAAACCTGCCAGCGCGGCCTGATCGATTACACCTTTCTGGGCGGCGCCCAGATCGACGCCTACGGCAATCTCAATTCCACCATGATCGGCACCGACTATCGCCGACCGAAGACGCGCTTGCCCGGCAGCGGCGGCGCCAACGATCTCGCCTCGCTCTGCTGGCGGATCCTCGTCGTCACCAAGCATGATCGCCGCCGGTTTGTTGAAAAGCTCGATTTCATGACGACGCCCGGCTACCTCACCGGCCCCGGGGCGCGCGAAGCCGCCGGCCTGCCGCGCGACACCGGACCGTATCGCGTCATTACTGATCTGGCAATCCTGGGCTACCATGCCCAAAGCAAGCGCATGGAAGTCCTGAGTCTGCACCCAGGCGTCGCCCTGGAACAGGTGCAAGCCCATACCGGCTTCCCACTCGGCGTTGCCGCTGATGTGAAGGAGACGCCGCCGCCGACCGACACCGAGTTGCGCATCCTCCGCGAGGAGGTTGATCCTTATCGCTACGTGATCGGTCGCGCCGACTAAGGTACTCGCGGCGGGGAACAGTGACGAATCGCCTAGTGGGACCCAAAGGAGCATCGCATGCGGCAAATGATCGTTCCAGTCGCGTTACTCCTCATCGCCATGGTCGCTTGCTCGAAAAAGCCGGCCCCCGAGGCATCCGTGGCTCAGCCGCAAACGACGAACGTTCGTCTGGCAGTTCAGTCCGAGCGCCCCGCGGCAAGGGAGGACGAAAAGCCCAAGAAAGCGGCGAAGAAAGACAAGAAGAGCAAAGGTGCGAAGAACCTGCCGCCGGGCTGGCATGGCGACTACGAGCAAGCCTTAGCTCAAGCGAAAATGACCGGTCAGCCGCTCTTGGTTCTGTTTCACTGACTGACGTGAGGATGCAGCTTCGACGAACAGGTGGTTCGTCCTGAGGATCCGGAGTTGAAAGAGCTGCTGAAGCATTTCGTGTGCGTCAAGCGCACCTCGATGCACGACGTCAATCTCGAAGTTTTCGCTTTCGATTACGACCTGACCTGGTGGGCATTCTTAATCGACGCCCACGAACGCGTCTACAGCCGATTTGGTGGCAGCGGCGACGCCGACCCCGCCAGCAGACTCTCCGTGGCAGGTCTGAAATACACGATGCGCCTGGTGTTGCAAGAGCACGAGCGCCGTCGCAATGAGCTGCCGCCGCCGCCCGTGGCTGTGCGACGTCCCGTCGATCTCTTTGGCATGAAGGGTAAGTGCATGCACTGCCACCATGTCAATGAGAACTTCTACAAGAGGGAAACACCGAAACCAAGAATCACCGACCTAGATCGCTTGCGTTTTTTACCCGTCCCAGAGGACGTTGGCTTGACTTTGATGATCGACGCGGGCAACCGCATTGAACGAGTCATCGAGGCATCTCCTGCGGACAAGGCAGGTTTGCGGCCGGGTGACATAGTTTGGCAAGTTGGTAGCGTTCCCACGCGCAGCCAAGGCGACGTCATGTGGGCTTTGAAGCTGGCGCCGAAAGAAGGACGCCTTGCGCTGGTTTTCGAGCGCAACGCCAAGCGGCGCGAGACATCGCTGGAATTGGCCGGCGGGTGGAAAAAGCCCGATCTTTCTTGGCGTCGGTCGGTTTCGAAACTGAAAAAGTAAATGTTGATCATCCCCCCTCGCGGCGCCCATCGCCTGGTGCTGCCTTTTCGTGGACCGACCGTACAATGGCACGGAGCACCCCGACCGCGAGAACCATGTCGATGACCGCCTCTGTCGCCGCTCCCGCCGATGCCGCCGCCCTTCGCGACATTGCCCGGCTGTATGAGTCGTTGACCCGAGAGATCAGCAAGGTCATCGTCGGTCAACAGTCGGTCGTCGAACAACTGGTGATGGCGCTGTTGAGCCGCGGGCATTGCCTGCTCGAAGGCGTGCCGGGCCTGGCCAAGACGTTGCTCATCAGCACCCTCGCCCGGGTCTTGCACTTATCGTTCAAGCGCATTCAATTCACGCCCGACCTGATGCCTGCCGACATCACCGGGACCGACATACTGCAAGACGATCCCGAGACCGGCCGACGGCGCTTCGTCTTCTTGCACGGCCCGTTGTTCGCCAACATGATTCTCGCCGACGAAATCAACCGCACGCCGCCCAAGACCCAAGCGGCCCTGCTCGAAGCGATGCAGGAGCACCGCGTGACCGCCGGCGGTCATACCTATCCTTTGCCGGAGCCGTTTTTTGTCCTCGCCACCCAGAACCCGATCGAACAGGAAGGCACGTACCCGCTGCCCGAAGCGCAACTCGATCGCTTCATGTTCCATGTCCGCGTCGACTATCCCAGCCGCGACGAAGAACTCGCGGTGATGCGGCAGACCACCGGACCCACCCGTTCCGAGCCGGCCACCGTGCTTTCGGCCGAGACGATCCTGCGGGCGCAAGAGTTGGTGCGGCAACTCGTCGTCGCCGAACATGTCTTTCAGTATGCCGTCGATCTGGTGCGGGCCACGCGGCCGCGGCAAGCGGGAACGCCCCACTTCATCGGCGAGTGGCTCACTTGGGGCGCCGGACCGCGCGCCAGCCAGTACCTGATTCTCGCCGGCAAGGCCCGCGCCGCCCTGCACGGCCGCCTGCACGTGACCACCGCCGACATCCAGGCCGTGGCCCCGCCGGTCTTGCGACACCGGCTGGTCACGACGTTTCACGCCGACGCCGAAGGCATCACCACCGACGCGATTATCGCCAAGCTCTTGGAGACGATTTCCGCGCCCGTCGCCCCAGATACCTGAGTCCCGACCTCCGCCACGACCCGTGTTCATGAAGTCGCTCGCCACCTTCGATCCTTCGCTGCTGGCCCGCTTCGGCAAGCTGGCTCTGCTGGCGCGCCGCGTGGTCGAAGGTTTTCTCAGTGGTCTGCACCAAAGCCCCTACAAAGGCTTCAGCATCGAGTTTGCCGAGCATCGCCAGTATTTTCCCGGCGACGAAATCCGGCACATCGACTGGCGCGTCTACGGCAAGACCGACCGTTTTTTCATCAAGGAGTACGAAGAAGAAGCCAACCTTCGCGCCCACATCCTGCTCGACGCTTCCGGAAGCATGGCCTATCGCGGCAGCCGGCACAGCCGAGCCGCGTCCGCGGAACGCCCGAGCAAACTGGAGTATGCCACCTGGGTCGCCGCTTCGCTCAGCTATTTGATGCTGCACCAGCGCGACGCCGTCGGCCTGCTGGTCCACGATCACAAGGTGCGGTCCCTAATTGCGCCCCACGCCGGTTCCAAGCAACTGCTGCGCCTTCTGCAAACTCTGCAGGCGACTGCGGCGGGAGGCGAGACCGCCCTGGCGCCGATCTGGCACCATTTCGCCTATCGGTTGGCCCGCCGCGGGCTGATCGTCATCCTCTCGGATTGTTTCGACCGGCTGCCGGACTTGCTGCTCGCCTTGCGCAACTTTCGGCACCGCGGTCAGGATGTGCTGCTGCTGCACGTCGTGGCGCCGGAGGAGATCGACTTTCCATTCCGGAGCGTCACACAGTTTCGCGATCTGGAAAGTCCGAACCATCGCGTCGTGCTCGACGCCGCCCAGGCCCGGCAAGATTATCTCCAGGCGTTCACGGCGTTTTGCGACAGTCTCCGCGTGGGCGCCCGCAACCTGGAAATCGATTACCACCTGCTCCGCACGGACCAGCCCGTCGAACGGGCCTTGGGGCATTACCTGGCCAAACGCCTGGCGCGATCCCCGTAAGGGGGGCACAGCATGAGCATCGCGTTTCCCAACCTGGCGCTGCTGGCCCTGACGGCCGCCCTCGCCATTCCGCCGTTGATCCATCTGCTCAGCCGCCGTCGGCACGAGGTCGTCGATTGGGGTGCCATGCAGTTTCTCAGCGCCAGCCCGCGGCGCCGACGGCGCTTTATGATCGAAGAGGTGCTTCTCTTGGCCCTGCGCTGGCTGCTCATCGCGGCACTGTTTCTCGCCTTTGCCGACCCCAAGGTCTCCGGCCCGCTGATCGCCGACTGGAAGCGACCGCCGCGCGACACCGTCCTGATTCTCGACGGTTCGTACAGTATGCAATCGAGCGATGGAGCCGTACCGTCGCCATGGGAAGCGGCCCGGCATTGGTGCCGCGCGCGCCTGGCCGAGGCTTCGACCGACGACCGCGTGGCCGTCCTGGTCGCGTCGCAGCCGCCGGAATGGCTCACGGAGCGTTGGCACGGCGACCCGGAGGCATTGCGCGACGTGCTCGCCAACCTGCCTCCCCCCACGGGCAACGCCGACTGGCCGCGCGCCGTCGCCGACGCTTGGGACTTTCTCCGTCAGACCGGCCGGGCGGCGCGGCGCGAACTTGTGCTCCTGACCGATCAACGACGCTTCGGGTGGACCGATCCGGCGACGCTGCACCAGTGGCGGGCGTTGGCCCGCCGTTTCCAGCACGAGCGCGACGCCGCCAAAGGCGACGCTGCTTTCGTTGCTCCCACGCTCTATCTTCCCAACCTCGGCGACAGGGTGGACGGTCCGAACCTGTGGCTGGGGCCGCTGCAAGCGCCGCGCACGCTCGTCGGACTCGGACAACGCCTTCGCTTGACCACCGAGCTGCACTGGACCAAGCAAACTCCGGCTGCGCCGGCACCGACAGTGCGGGCCATGCTGGCCGACGAGGTACGCCGCCTGACGTTGCCGGCCAAGCTCGAAGGGGCTACGGGAAGGCTGCGACTGAGTTTCGAGCACCGCTTCACGACGTTGGGCGTCCACCTGGTCGGCGTGGTCGTGGAACCGCCGCCGGGACACGATGTGCTGCCGGCG
>JANWVS010000003.1 GCA_025056835.1 Gemmataceae bacterium
CTCTACGCATTTCACCGCTCCACCGGAAGTTCCGCACGCCCCTACCTCCCTCTAGACCGGCCGTTTCCGCGGCCCTTCCACGGTTGAGCCGTGGGCTTTCACCGCGGACTTACCGGTCCGCCTACGCGCCCTTTAAGCCCAGTGATTCCGAACAACGTTCGCACGGTTCGTCTTACCGCGGCTGCTGGCACGAACTTAGCCCGTGCTTCCTCCAGGGATCTCTCAAGCTTGCGCCTTGATCCCCCTCGACAGTGCTTTACAACCCGAAGGCCTTCATCGCACACGCGGCGTCGCTCGGTCAGGCTTGCGCCCATTGCCGAAGATCCTCGACTGCAGCCACCCGTAGGTGTCTGGCCAGTGTCTCAGTGCCAGTGGCGCGGGTCGTGCTCTCACACCCGCTACGCATCTTCGCCTTGGTGGGCCGTTACCCCACCAACAAGCTAATACGACGTGAGCCCCTCTCGAGGCGAAATTCCTTTCTTGGCCAGACGATGCCGCCTCGCCAAATCGCTGGGAATTACCCGGACGTTAGTCCGGCTATGCCCATCCCCAAGGTAGGTTACCCACGCATTACTGCCCCTTTCGCCACTCAGTACGACTCGATATTGCTACCAAGCCGTCTTCGTTCGACTTGCATGCCTAATCCACGCCGCCAACGTTCGTTCTGAGCCAGGATCAAACCCTTCACAAATTTATGCTTGACCTGGAATTTATTGAAATCCCAGGCTCGAACCGGGTTGGTTCGCCGCTTGCCTTCTCCGCTGACGGGGGCGCCGCTCGTCCCGTTGCCTGCGAAGCTTTTCAACTTCGCTCCTGTTTGGAACTCGCATTGCCTGGCCAGCGGTAAGCCGCGATGCGGACGAACGCCGGTTTGATAACAAGCACGCAAAGAGTCTGATGGTTTGGTCTAAAGGACATGACTCTCAGGTTCGTTGACGCTTCCTGGTTTTCCACCTTCCCAAAAAGGAACAGTGCAAAACCGGCGGAAGAGTCTGCGAGGTTTGTGTCACATCCCAAGACGTAACACACCCTCGCTTTGGCTTTGGTTGGCACTCGCCGAATTGTCAAAGATCCAAAGGCTTCCACCGTCGCCAAGCGACGGCGGTTGCGAGGCCCCACAACGACGGGGCATAGGAAAGTATAGGGAGGGGATCGGCTCAATGTCAACGGTTTGTGAAAGATTTTTTTAGCATCCACCAAACCGCCTCGTCTGATGGCCGAGTCAATGACACAAGTCTTTGTCGATTAGAATGTTAAGTTTGGCAACCCCCACCAGCTACCGTGATTCAACCTTGCCGCGCACGTTGGACCCAACACCGAAAAACGCTCAGCTGCTCTTGTCAAATTGGTAACCCCGTGCCACCACGATAACCCCCTTTTCCGAGACGGTGAACCGTCGGCGATCTTTTTCGAGATCCTCGCCGATTACCTCCTTCTCCGGAACTCGAACTCCCTTGTCGATGATGCACCTTTTCAGGCGGGCTTGCTTACCGACGTGAACACCGTCGAACAGCAACGAATCCTCCACGACCGCCCCGGTCTCGATACGGATGTGCGAAGAGAGTATCGAATGCCGCACGATGCCGCCGACAATCACCGTGCCACTGCCGACCATTGAATTGGCAACGACCCCCTCTTCGCCCGCGTCTCCCGGGGCTACCCTTGCAGGGGGATTTTGCCCGTGATACGAACGAATCCGCCAATCGCGTTGGTACAAATCCAAAGGCGGCACGGGTCGCAAGAGGTCCATGTTGGCCTCGTAATACGAGTCAATCGTGCCCACGTCGCGCCAATACCGGTCTGGCGACACGCGGCCGCCGGGCTGGTCGAAACGGTAGGCAAAGACGCGGTGCGAGTGGATCAACCGGGGAATCAGGTCCTTACCGAAATCATGTTGAGAATCGACTCGCTCGTGGTCGGCGCGCAGTTCGGCGCAAAGCACCTTCATCGTGAACACGTAAATACCCATCGAAACGAGCGCGGAAGCGGGGTCATCAGGCATCGGTTTGGGTTGCCGGGGCTTCTCTTGGAATTCGCGAATTTGCAGCTGCTGGTCGATTCCCATGACGCCGAAGGACGAAGCCTCGGCGAGCGGTACTTTCATGCAAGCGATGGTCAGATCGGCTTGGCGTTCTTCGTGGGCCTTCACCATGGCGGCGTAGTCCATGCGGTAGATGTGGTCGCCAGCCAGGATCAATACCGTGTCGGCGCCGCTGCGCTCCAACAAGTAAAGGTTTTGGTAGATCGCGTCGGCCGTGCCACTATACCAAGACTCGCCCGTGCGCATTTGCGGCGGCACCATCGTGATGTATTCGCCCAGTTCCGGATTGAAGATCGACCATCCATCGCGCAAGTGCTTTTGCAGCGAATGCAACTTGTACTGGGTCAGCACGAGAATTCGGCGCATGCCGGAGTGTAGACAGTTGGACAGGGTGAAATCGATGATCCGATACTTTCCGCCAAACGGAACGGCGGGCTTGGCACGATCGGCTGTCAGAGGATACAGACGGCTGCCGACGCCACCGGCCAAGAGAATGGTGAGGGTGTTGGCCATGGGAGGAGTCTCGCTACTGCTGCCCCGCGCCTTGGCGAACAGGTAGGTGTGATCGCAGCCGCCGCGAGCGTTGGCTCTCTTGGTCAAAGGCGCGGCAACTCGCCGGCTGCGATCGAGCCCAATATCAAACTTCGACCTTCACGCCAAGCCAAGCCGGTAGACACGCTGGCAACGCAAACACCAGCGACATCGCGCCGACCCATGCGCACCGGCTTCCAGGTTGCAGTAACGTTATTCCGCTGGAGCGAACGGAGCAAGCCCGGCGATTCGAGACGCACCGCCGCCGCCGAAGCGATCTTCGCGGGCAACGGCTTGGCTTGTTAGTCCAGCGACACTGCGGGGGAAAGCGTCGGCCTGCTACGTCGCTTCGCGGCGATGCAGGTGAAACGGCAGGATAGTCGGTCCCTTCAAGTGCTCGGGTGGATCGGTGCGGACTAACTTGCTGCGGAACATTCGCACCGCTTTTTTGCGCCGGGGCATAGGCAGGATGACCGGCGCGGCTGCGGATGATCGACGTCGGCGACTCGTTTGCTCAGCTGCCTGCCAAAGCTCGAATTGGTGCCGCTGCCACAACTGGCGAAAACGCCGATCGCGGGCATGGCGAAATAAGGCCGCGCGAAGCAGGTCTGCGGCTTCTTGGGTTCGTCCTGCCCGGCGAAAACCTCGGGCGATCCGTCCGAGAAGATCGGGGTCGTCAGTGCCGAGCTGGGCCGCCTTACGCAAGGCCCGCACGGCCACGCCGATCTGGTCCTGGTTCAAAGCGAATTCAGCGTAGTCGCACAGATACTCGATTTGCTCCGGGGCCAACTCCAGGCAACGGCGATAGTGGAGATTGGCTCGCCGCGGATCACAATGTTCGTCGTTCGCCGAAGCGAGGGCCAGCAGGTAGTGGTAGTGGGCGCAATTGGGGTGAAGGGCCAACGCCGCGGTAAGGTGTCGTCGGGCGGCCCGCGTATCGTTCCAATCGAGATAGATCTGCCCCAGGCGGTTATGAGCTTCCTCAGCGACGGCAGGAGAGAGCGTTTGCGTCAATCCGGCCAGGCGCCCAAAGATCTGCGCCGCTTCCCGTGTTTGACCGTGTTCCTGAAGGCGGCGGCCTACGGACAATAAATGATCGGCAATGCTGAGCGTCCTGCTCATGGTGGCGCCTCCGTGCGCTGGAGCCGCCAATTATAAATCGGCGCCGCAATCACACAAGAGCAAGGTGCGAAAAAATCCGGCGTTGTTTTTCCCGGAGCGGCTGGTATAGTCGGTCGTTGCGGCTATCACGGACGAATCAGCCCAGAGGAAGCAAGGATGCCGTCATGACCTTTCACGTCGTCGAGCGGCCGCCCCTTCGGGGCGAATGGGATCAATTACAGTATGCTCAGCAGATCGTCCGCGCCGAAGCCGCGGCGCTCCAGCAAGTTGCGGATCGCTTGGACGCCAATTTCGTGCGGGCGGTGGACCTGGTGCTGGCCTGCCGCGGTCGTGTGTGCATCACGGGGACCGGCAAGTCGGCCGACGTGGGCCAGAAAATCGCCGGCACGTTCAACTCGACGGGAACGCGGGCCTATCTGCTCGACGCAACGCGGGCGGTACACGGCGATCTGGGGATGGTCCATCCCGACGACGTCGCCCTGGCCCTTTCCCATAGCGGGGAAAGCGAAGAGGTCTTGCGTTTGCTGCCTTCGTTCCGCCACATCGGCGTCGCGCTCATTGCTTTGACGAGTCGGCGTCACAGCACGCTGGCGCGGCAGGCCGACGTCGCGATCGTGCTAGGTCCCTTGGAAGAGGTGTGCCCTCTCGGCCTGGCGCCGAGCACGAGCACTACTGCCATGATCGCCGTGGGCGATGCCTTGGCTTTCGTCTTGATGCGTTTGCGCGATTTTTCCCGGGAAGACTTCGCCCGATTTCACCCGGCCGGAAGCCTTGGCCGCCAACTGCTGAAAGTCGACAACGTCATGCGCCGCGATGGGGCGTTGCGCTTGGCAAGGTGCCACAATACGGTCCGCGAAGTGTTCGCGGCAGTGCAGCGCTTCGGCCGGCGCACCGGGGCCATCATGTTGACGGACGACGACGGCCGTCTGGCGGGTATTTTTACCGACAGCGATTTGGCTCGACTGATTGAACAACGTCGCGACGAGGCCCTCGACCAGCCCATCGCCAACGTGATGACGCCGCGGCCGATCACCATCCCGCAGGGGACGCGGCTGGCGGATGCCGTGCAAGTGTTTCAGCGGCGCAAGATTAGCGAACTGCCGGTGGTCGATGCCGCTGGCCGACCGGTGGGTTTGATCGACATTACGGATGTCATCGGCCTGATCTCCCGCGAGGAAGCCGAGCAACTGACGCGCGTGGCCTGAAGCCGGTGCCACCAAGGCTTGCCGATCGCCGCCGCGTCGCGATCCGCACCACCGTATGGCTCAATCGTTGGATGGATCCCATGAGCGACCATGGCCTGCCAAGGCGTTGTCGAGACATCGAACTGTTGGTGATGGACGTCGACGGCGTCTTGACCGATGGCCGAATTATCTACAGCGATCGGGGTGAAGAGCTGAAGGCGTTTCACGTGCGGGACGGCACCGGGATCAAAATGTGGCTTCGCCGCGGCAAGCATGCCGCCGTCGTCAGCGGCCGAACATCGACCGTGGTCGAGCGTCGTGCCGCCGAACTGGGCATCCGAGCCGTTTGCCAAGGGACCGATGAGAAATTGCCGGTGGTGGAAAACCTTTTGCGGGAAACGGGGATCGGTTGGGAGCAGACGGCGTGCATCGGCGACGACCTAGCCGACTTGCCGTTGTTTTCAAGGTGCGGACTGGCCGCGGCGGTGGCGGATGCTTGTCCCGAAGCCATTGCCCAGGCCCATTACGTGACTCGCGCTGGCGGCGGTCAAGGAGCGGTTCGCGAAGTCA
Source organism: Gemmataceae bacterium (assembly GCA_025056835.1). GTDB lineage: Bacteria > Planctomycetota > Planctomycetia > Gemmatales > Gemmataceae > JANWVS01. The sequence continues at coordinate 5,449 of JANWVS010000003.1, forward strand.
TCGAGCTGATCTTACGCCACCAGCACCGCTGGCACGCGACTCTGCCGGCATGAGCCGTTGGACAAACTGCGTCAAACAACGTGAACCGACAAGGATCATGCTGTGTGGACTCCGAAACGAATCCTGATCTATCTGGCCGGTACGTTGCTGTGCCTGGCAGGATTTGTCGTTTACGACTTCTATCTGGGAGGCTATGACGGTTTGCCCCCCTTGCCGGAGCGATATGCACCCGGCGAGCGCGTTGTCGTCGAATTGTCGCCGGTGGACGACGAAGAATCCAAAATGAACCTGGCCTTTGGCAAGGAAAGCGAGGAAGCCAGTCGTCCTTACAAACTCGACATCGGTTCGAAAGGCGTGCTGATTGCCGTTCGAGATTTCGAAATCGAAAAAGACGGCCGGGTCAAGCTGTCGCCTTTCAGCGCCGCTCTCTTCCCGAAAAAGAAAGCCGACTACGGCCCCTTCCCCGAGATCACGACGGTCCAATGTCAAGTTGCCTACCTGACGCTGGACAAGGAAGTCAAAACGATCATGGAGCTGCAACACCGCAAGATCGTCGGGGTTGAGTTACAGGGTTCGACCGGCGTGACGATCACCAACAATCACCGCACGCCGGCCAAGAGCGACGATATCGAAGTGACGATCAAATTGGCACCGGTGTACTTCGAGGAGGCGAGCAACAGAATTTGGACCGAGGGGTTTGTCCGCCTGGTCGATTCCTCGTCGCAGCCGAACCCGACGGAAGTGACGGCCAAAGGACTGGAGATGCAACTGGCAAAGGACACGCAACCGCTCCGGGCCATTGGCAACTCGACCGCCAAGCGTGGACCGACCATCGGCGGCGTCGAGAAGCTCATTCTCAAAAGCCACGTCGAAATGCACTTGTACATGGATAGCCGAAGCGATTTCCTCGCGGGCGCTCCTGACCTGGCCGGCACAACCTCGGTCCGACGGCACCCCCCCGCCGCGGAGAAATCGCACGTTGTGGTCAAAACCGCGGGGCGAATGTATTACGACGTCGTCAAGGACCTGATGCAATTCGACAGCCCGGAACTTGCCCCGGGAGCCACCGTCCCCAACCTGACCGAGCAGGTGCTGCTGACGCGCGAACACCGTTTCGGCCCCAACGACCGCAAGTACGATCAACTGGTTTGCGACTGCCTCAAGCTGGCGTTTCGCCGCCGCACTGTTGCGCCGCCGGTTGCCGATGCCGGCGCGACGACGTCGCAACGCTTGGCCCCGCGCGAACCCTTGACAGGGAGCAAGGAAATTGAAGCCGCGTTGGCCACCGCCCGCCCAGGCCAAGAAGTCACTCTGAGCATGGACACCGAGAACCTCGAGGCCTGGGGAGCGGAGCTAGACTATCGCAGCGCCACGGCAACGTCGGGAGCGCAGACCATTCTTCGCGGCCGTCCGATGCACGCCATTCGCGACGGCAATCTCATCGAAGCGCTGGAGCTGCACCTCGTCGGTCCCGACAAGAACGGCCAAGGCCAACAGGGCTACGCCAAAGGCCCCGGCCGCATCGACATGCTCGATAAGGCGACCCCGCAAAAGCCGGGCGACAAGCAACGCTTCTCCCTCCATGCGGTCTGGAAAGACAGTCTGGTGTGGACCAAGGACCGCGACGGCGATAAAGTCTACGATCTTCTGACGTTGACCGGCGAAGCGGCGTTCATCGACGACGACCATCAGCAATCGCTCCACGGTCAGCGCTTGCAGGTGTGGTTTGAGTCCACCCAGGCCGGCGGCAGCAGCCGTCGTCCCAACGGCAGCTCGCGGCAGGAACCACATCGCCTCGAAGCGTTTGACCGCGTGCACGTGCGTTCGCCTGAGATCCTGATCGATAAATGCCAACATCTCGTTCTGGTCTTCAAACCCACCCCCGCGAGCGATGCGCAACTGCCGCCGCCGGAGACGCCCTCCGCTCCGCAGGAAAACGATGCCAAGCCGGGTACTCCGGGCTTGGGCTTTGTCGGCCAGCCGGGACCAAGTTCGGCGGACACGCCCGCCAAGGACCGCCGGCCGATTCGGCTGTCCGCCAACCGTGTCGTGGCGTATGTCGCCGCCCGCGGCGCGAAAAAACAAGTCGAAGAAGTCGTCAGCGATGGCGATGTGCTCGTGCGCCAAGACGGTGCAACCCCGCGCGATAAGGGCTTGGACATTGCTGGCGCCTGGCTGAACATGTTGTACCATCCCTTGGGCAATCGCTTGATCGTTTCCGGCGACGCCCGGCGGCCAGCGCGGCTTCAAGCCGGCGAAATGACTCTCATCGGCCCCAAAATCGACATCGACCAAAAAGAGAACTCCGCAGTCGTCGATGGCGTGGGGGCCATGCGTGTGCCCAGCAAGACCGGACTGGACGGCACGACTCCCGCGAAGGAAGGGACGTATATCACTGTCCAATGGAACAAGGACATGATCTTCAACGGCAAGCTGGCGGAGTTCCACGGCGGCGTCCAGGCATTCCAGGACCAGGCTTCCCTTAAATGCGCGGCCATGCAAGTGACGTTTGACAAGTACATCTCCTTCCGGGAAGGTCAGAAACAACATCAAGACGCCAAGCTCGAAAAGCTCGTTTGTGAAAAAGAGGTCTTTGCGGAGGAGAAGGTGTTATCGCCTCAGAACAAGCTGATCTCCTGGAAGCGCTTGATGGGCACGTTGCTGGACATGGACAATCCGGACCATCGTCACGTCATGTACGGCCCCGGTCGGGTTGATTACCTCGCCTGGGGAAATCCGGAGCTGACGGCTTCTCCGTCAGCAAACCAGGCATCGACCGGCGCCGCGAAGCACGAGCCGGTTTTGAAACTGACGCGCATCGATTACAAGGGCCGTCTCTTCGGCAGCAACAAACCCGGCGGGCCGCGCATGGCGATTTTCTACGACGACGTCGAAGTCTACCACCAGCCGGGCGACGACCCCGACATCAAGGTCAATCCGAACCAACCGCCCAAGGGCGGCTTCTACATGCGCTGCGGCAATCTCAACGTGGCCCTCGCCGAACGCGACGGCAAATCGACGCAGTATATGGTGGCCAAGAACAACGCTTTCTTTCGCACGCCGGAATTCTACGGCAGCGCCGACACCATCAAGTACGACGAAAGTCAGGAAATGGTCATCTTCGAGGGCAACCCCGCCCAGTTGTTCCGATTGAACCCCATGCCCGGAGGACCACCGCAGCGCATCACGGGGCAAAAGATCCTCTACAATCGCCGCAATGGCAACTTCACGCTCGACGGCGGCCAGGTGATCTCGTCCCATTGACGTCACTCGTTGCAAGGCTGCACAGAGATGGCCAGCATCAGGCGCTCCTTGTTTTTGGTCTGGTAGGGCGTGATGATGGGCAGATACTTGCCGCACACCGTGACGTAAACGATTTCACCCTGGTCCGGCGGCGTCACGGCAAGGCTGACTTTGTTGTGTTTATCGGCGCCGTGTCGCACCACGACTTGGGCCGTCTTGCCGTCGACGAGCTTGAAAACATGTTTTTGCTGGGGAGCCAGCGAAACCTTCGTCATCGTTTTCAGGGCGAAGCTGGTGAAATTCGGATTCTTCTCGCGGACTTCGCGGGCGAACTCTTGGAGCCGCTTGTCGACGACGTTGCCTTCTTCCTTGGCGAGGATCACCAATAAGTAAACGGTGACCTTGTCGTCTCCCGAGCGGCACGCACCCAGCAACGCGGGCACGGCAAACCAGAAAGCGATCGTGCCAACAATGGCGGTGCGACGGATCATCCTTGTCATCCTCGCGTCGCGCGAAAGTTCGCCCGGCGATTCGCGACCAATCGTCACGGGGTGGCATCCGACTGCACACGGGCCCAGATCATCGGCCGCCGCGCTCCCTCGACAACCACTTCGGCGACCGCGCTGTTCGGCTCCGCCGGTTGCACGCTGGTGATGCTGATATCGCCGTGGTCTGCCAGGCAGATGGCCCCGCTGAGCGGCAGCACGCCGACGATCAGCGCTTGTTCATCTTCGCCATTGACGTTGAGGATTTCCACTTCGTGGGCCGCCGCCACGCGGAAGATTTCGTATTCTTCGCTGGCGTCGGGCGGCGTCGGAGACGTGGTCGGTTCCGGCCGCAGGGACCATGCCAGGACCGCAACCAGGGCCAAGCAAGCGGCTGCCGCCCACGGCAGATAACGTACCGTACGGGGGCGTTGTCGAGAGGCGATTGCCGCGGCGATGGCCTCGGTCATGGCTTGCCAACGTTGCCGGGGCGGTTCTGCCGGGGACGTTGATTGCCACAATTGTTTGAGCCGGCGGTATTCAGCCAATTCCTCTGCCGCTTCGGGATGGCGCGCGAGCCAATCTTCGACCCGCTGCCGCAAGACGGCCAAGTCGTCGCGGCCCTCGAATTCGCCGTCGGCATAGGCGGCCACGATCTCCTGCCAGTGCCTGGTCGGATGGGGAATCATTTTCTGGTCAAGCCCAAACCCAAGAGAGCTCGCAGCTTCTGGCGAGCGTAAAACAAACGGCTCATCACCGTGCCGATAGAAATTCCCAACACTTCCGCTACTTCACGATAGCTTAGCTCCGCCTCGGCGTGCAAGACGAACGTTTGCCGTTGCGCCGGCGGCAGTTCCCCAAGCGCGGCAGCGAGCCGGCGGCGAAGTTCATCCTGTTCCAGACGGCGATCGGATTCGTCGGCGACTGTCGGCATCATATCTTCCCGTTGCTGCGGACCGAGGATGTCCATGCGCACGAGGCCGTGGCGGCCGCGCTTCCGGCCGTAATCCAGCGCCGAGTTGCTCACGACGCGCAACAGCCAGGTTTTGAAAGAACTCCGCCCCTGGAAGTTTGGCAGATGGGTCAACGTTTTCACAAACGCATCTTGCACGGCGTCGAGGGCGTCGGCTTCATTGCCGAGCAAACGATACGCCACGCGGTACGCCACGCCGCGATAACGCTGAAACAACTCGTCCAGTGCCTGTCGGTCGCCCCGCTTCCACCGCGCCAGCAATTGCTCATCGCTTGCTACAGACCAAACGCTTACCGTGGCCATGGCGCGTCGCCTTCGTCCAAAGTGCAGACGATGAATCCTTCGCTGTTATTTGATTGTAGTAGTTCCGAGGCCGTCGTGGGACCACCATCACCATGGCAGCCGTTCCAGGTCGACATTGCCGCCGCTGAGCACGATTCCCACGTGCTGGATGTCGGTTAAGGCCTGGAACGAACTGCTCAACGCCGCCGCCACCGCCACCGCCGCACTCGGTTCGATCAACAGCTTGGCCCGTTCCCACATCCAGCGGAGGGCGTCGATGATTTCCTCGTCGCTGACCGTCAGCACGCGTTCGACCTGGTCACGGACCACGGGCCACGTCAGCTCGCCCAGGCTGGTCAGCAATCCGTCGGCAATAGTCTGCGGGTTGGTTTGCGGCAAGAGCTTGCCGGCCGTCTTCGACCGAGCCGCGTCATCGGCTCCCGCAGGCTCCGCAGCGAAGATCCGCAGGCGCGGATTCAACCCCTTGGCAGCGACGCACACGCCGGCGATAAGCCCCCCGCCGCCGATCGGCGCGATGATCGCCTCCACCAACGGAGCTTGTTCCAGCAGTTCCAGGGCGATGGTTCCCTGACCGGCCATGACGTCGGGATGATTGTAGGGGGGAATCAGGATCGCACCAGTTTCGGCTTGAAGCTGGGCCGTTGTGGCTTCCCGCGCCGCCAGCGTCGGTTCACACGCTACGACCCGTGCACCGTACTCTTCGACCGCCTTGCGTTTCACCTGCGGCGCGGTGCGCGGCATGACGACGTGTGCCGCGATCCCGCGCATCCGCGCCGCTAACGCCAGCGCTTGGGCATGATTGCCGGAACTGTGTGTGATAACCCCTCGTGCCGCTTGCTCGGGAGGCAGTTTCCGGACGGCATTGCAGGCGCCGCGAAACTTGAAGGCGCCCACCTTCTGCCACTGTTCGCATTTGAAGAACAGCGACTTGCCGGCGCGGCGATTAAGCGTCGCGCAGGTAAAGACCGGCGTGCGGTGGGCCCAGCCAGCGATGCGCTCGGCCGCTTGCCGCACATCCGACAATCCTATGGCGTATGTCACGGCAATGCCTCGCGGTCCAGCCCACGCCGCAGCCAGCCGCCGCGTCTGGTCCGCGCCGCAACGGATCGCGGCGCCGCGGCCCGCACGGCAACGCCGGCCTCAGGCGATGATTTCGCGCACCACGCGCCCGTGTACATCGGTCAAGCGAAAATCGCGGCCGGCATAGCGGTAGGTGAAGCGCTCGTGGTCGAAACCGAGCAGCCATAACAGCGTCGCGTGCAGATCATGCACGTGCATGCGGTTCTCCACGGCTTGAAAACCGAACTCGTCGGTGGCGCCGTGAACGTAGCCGCCCTTGACGCCGCCGCCTGCCAGCCACATCGTGAACCCCCAATGATTGTGGTCGCGGCCGTTGATTCGGCCGGCGTTGGCCCCCGGCGTGGGCAATTCGACCGTCGGCGTACGGCCGAATTCGCCGCCCCAAATGACCAGCGTCTCGTCGAGCATGCCGCGCTGCTTGAGGTCTTTCAGCAAAGCGCCGATTGCCTGATCGCAGTCGCGAGCCAGCCGGCGGTGATTGACTTCGAGGTCGTCGTGATTGTCCCAGGGTTGGCCTTCACCGGTCCATACCTGGACGAAACGCACTCCCTTTTCCAGCAGCCGGCGGGCAATGAGCAATTGGCGGGCCTGCACGCCGGGGCCGTACAGGTTGCGAATATGCGCCGGCTCGCGGGAGATATCGAAGGCTTCCTCGGCGTCGCGTTGCATGCCGAAGGCCAACTCAAACGACTGAATGCGGGCTTCCAACCGGGGATCATCGCCCCGGCGCTCGCGGTGGCGCTGGTTGAGCTGAGCAAGGAGGTCGAGCTGTTGCCGCTGCTGCTCGCGGCTGACGGCGCGATTGCGGATGTTTTCGATGAGCCGATCCAGACCGACGTTGGCCGTGTTGATGTATGTCCCCTGATAGACCCCGGGCAAAAACGCCGACTGCCAATTCTGCGATTCCTGGATCGGATAGCCGCCCGGACACATGACGATGAAGCCAGGCAGATTTTGATTTTCGCTGCCGAGACCATACGTGACCCACGAACCAAACGACGGCCGCACCAGCCGCGCCTCGCCGCAGTTCATGAGCATGAGCGACGGCTCATGGTTGGGCACATCGGCGTACATCGACCGAATGACGCAAATATCATCGATGCACGAGGCGACGTGCGGAAACAATTCACTGACCTCGATGCCGCTCTGGCCGTACTTGCGGAACTTGAAAGGCGACGGGAAGGCGGCACCGGTGCGCCGTTCGGTGCGGAGGTTCGGCCGGGGCAAGGGCTGGCCGGCGTACCGCGCCAACGCCGGTTTCGGATCAAACGTGTCGACGTGCGAAGGTCCACCGTTCATAAACAGGTGAAGCACTCGTTTCGCTCGTCCCGGGAAGTGCGGCGGCCGCGGCGCCAGCGGCCCGGCGGCGGCGGCAGGGGCTGCGGTCAACTCGCCGTTTTCGGCCAGCAGGTGCCACAACCCCAAGGCACCGAAGCCCATGCCGCAACGACGGAGAAGTTCGCGACGTGAAAACGGCCTCATCATGGCCCGCCTCTGACTGGTCAGTCGACGAAGACAAACTCATTGGCCAACAACAGCACTTGCGCATAACGCTCCCACGGGGTCATCTCCGCAGGACCGACGGCATGCTGCACAAACGCTTCGCCCAAGCGGACTTCCTCGTCCTCCGCAGCCCGGGCGTAGATCAGCCGATACAGCTCTTGGATTTTAGCGGCCGTGTCGAGTCTACCGGTCGGATCGGCGCGCTGGACCACTCGGCGGGCTTGCTCCTGCACGAAGGCGTTGTTCAGCAAGAACAGCGCTTGCTGCGGCACGGTGGTCTCAAACCGCTGCGGGCTGGTCGTATCGGGATTGGGAAAGTCAAAAGTCCGAAACATGCCAGGAAGGTTTTGGCGATCGATGAACCCGTAAATGGTGCGCCGGCCGCTGAACGGGCTTTTGGTAATGTCCACCGCCGGGCCGCCGAGGGCACGCTCGAGATTCCCGCCGACGGCCAACAGAGCATCGCGCAGAGCTTCGAAATCCAGGCGACGCCGGTGGCCCCGCCAGTACAGTCGGTTTTCCGGATCAAGGGCAGTGCCCGACGTGGCCGACGCATCGCGCTGATAGGTCTCCGACAGCACGATCGATCGGATCAGCTTCTTGACGGACCACCCGTCGTTCATGAAGGTGGCGGCCAGATAATCGAGCAATTCCGGATGGCTGGGCGGATCGCTGCGCCGACCGAAGTCGCTGGGCGTGCTCACCAGGCCGACACCAAACAGGTGCAGCCAGACGCGGTTGACGAAGACACGTGCCGTCAGCGGGTTGTCGGCGCTGGCAATGGCCCGAGCCAATTCGAGGCGGCCGCTGCCTTCGCGAAACGGTTTGCGATCCGACCCGCTGAGGGCTTCGAGAAACTGGCGGGGAACGACCGGTCCGGGCATGTTGGGATTGCCGCGCAGGAAAACGCGCGGCTGGATCGGCGCTGGGGCATCGACGAGGACCATGGCCCGCGGCGGTGCGCCGGGAGCCGTCGCCTGGAACGCATCGACTTTCCTTTGCAACGCCACGAGTTGGTCGCGAAACTTGCGGTTGTTGGCCGCCAGCTCTTTCTTGTGGTCCTCCTCGAACTTCGCCACGGCTGCCTTCAGTTCGGCCAACTGCTTTTGGAAACGAACGGTTTCCTCGGTGGCCGCCGGGGTCTGGAGCAACGGCAACTCCTTCGGCTCGATCGAACTGGCGAAGACGCCGTAGAGCGAATAATAGTCCTTCATCGGCACCGGATCGTACTTGTGGTCATGGCAGCGGGCACAGGTCACGGTCAAGCCCATCAGCCCGCGCGAGACGACGTCGATCCGGTCGTCGATTATGTCGTGGATGTTGTTAAGGAACCGTCGGCCGAGCGTGAGGAAGCCCAACGCCGCCTGCACCTTCGGTTCCGCCTGGTGCGCAGCCACGAGACGATCGGCGGCCAGCTGCTCGAGGATGAATCGATCAAATGGTAAGTCGCGGTTGAAGGCGTCGATAACATAGTCGCGATACGTGTAGGCATAGGGATAGCGACGTTCTTCCTGAAAGACGTAGCCTTTGCTGTCGGCGTAGCGGGCCACGTCGAGCCAGTGTCGGGCCCAGCGTTCGCCAAAGTGCGGCGAACTCAGCAAGCGATCAACGACCGCCGCTACCGCTGCTTGAGAACGGCCGCCGCCGTAGGCACGGACGAAGTCCTCGACTTCCTCGAAAGTGGGCGGCAAACCGACCAGGTCGACGTAAAGGCGCCGCAACAAAGTCCGGGCATCAGCCCGGGGCGCGGGAGCAATCCCCTTCTCCGCGAGCTTGACGGCGATAAACGCATCAATCGGCTGCGGCGTCGGCCCGGCCGTTGGCACGTGGGGAACCTTCGGCATGCGCACCGGTCGAAAGGCCCAGTGGTCGCGCCAATCGGCAGGCGTGGATGGCTCGTTGTTGTCGGCGGGCCAGGCTGCGCCTTGGCGAATCCAGGTGGCGATGTCATCGATTTGCCCCGGCGCCAGTTTGCCCTTGGGAGGCATTTTGATTTCGCCTTCGTGCCGCAGCGCACGGATGAGCGCACTTTTGTCCGGCAGGCCAGGCACGACGAGCGGCCCTGCGTCGCGTGGCCGCACCAGGTGCGCGCGGCCATCGAGCCGCACGCCTCCTCGTTGTTTCTCCGGGCCGTGGCAGGAAAAACAATGCTCCGCCAGAACAGGTCGTACGCGCCGTTCGAAGAATTCGATCGCCGCCGGCGCGAAGCTCGGTTCGGTCTGAGCTATCGCGAGCGGCGAAACAACGAAAAGCCAACACAGAGAGCAAATGTGCAGCTTCATGAAGCGAATCCGAGGCGGGACAGTTCGTGAGTATTGTATCATACCGCGTTCACCCACGCCAACCCCGCGCGGGGCCTGTGCGGGGCCGTCCGATCGCGGCGTACGCCGTTTTCTTTTTCCAACGTTGCAGGGCGGTTACGACCGACCCAAAACGACTTCTGCCGCCATCGAACAGCCTCGGCGCGGCTATCGCGGCTCGGCGGCGAGTTTGAGCCGGACATCCAATTGCTGGCCGGCGCGAAGGATCGTCACCACGATTTCCTGACCGACACGGTAGTTTTCTTCGAGGAGGGAATCGAGGTCGTTCCAGGACTGAACTTCTGTGCCGTCCACGGCGATGATGACGTCGCCCCAACGAATGCGGCCGAACTGGTCCCGCCGTGTGGGAAGCAGGCCTGCCTTGGCGGCTGGACCACCCGGCTCGATGTTGAGGATAATCACGCCCTGGACGCCTCGTTGGCGAGCGATGGAATCAGGTACCGGCGTGATGCCGAGACTTGGCCGCGCGACCGCTTGCTTGCGAATCAAGCGGGGGACCACGCGGTTGACCTCGTCCACCGGGATTGCGAATCCAATGCCCGCGGAGCTGCCGGAAGGACTGACGATTGCCGTGTTGACGCCGATCAGCCGGCCGCTGCTGTCGAGCAATGGCCCGCCCGAGTTGCCGGGATTGATCGCCGCGTCGGTCTGAATGACTCCCTTGATCGTCCGCCCCGAGATACTCTCCATTTCCCGGCCCAAGGCGCTGACGATGCCGGTGGTCAAGGTGTGGTCGAGGCCGAACGGATTGCCGATGGCGAAGACTTTTTGGCCGACTTGCAACTCGGACGACCGTCCCAAGGGGAGCGGCTTGAGCCGTTCCTTGGGGGCGTCGGTCCACAGAACGGCGAGATCCTTGTCCTCGTCGAAGGCGACATGAGTCGCATTCCATTGGGAATGGTCGGAAAGCGTGACTTCCACGGCGCCGGCCCCTTTGACAACGTGGTAGTTGGTCACGATGCGGCCCTGTTCATCCCAGACGAAGCCGGTGCCCGAGCCGGCGGGGATCTTGAGGATGTCGAAGCTGAAACGGTCGCGGCGCAAGGCGATGGAGGAGATGTTGACCACGGAGTCCTTGGCCGCCTTGAAGATAGCGATGGTGGTTTTTTCATCTTCGGCCAGATCGCCGCGGGGGGTCACGGGACGCGGCTGCGCCGTGGGATCTTCGACCGGCACCGGCCGCGTCGACCATAGCCGCCAGATGCGGTCGCCGACCAACAGGCCCACCGCCACCACCAGCAAGGCCAGGATCCACGAGCCGCCGTTGGAGCGTTGCTCGGTCTGCCTGTACATCGTCGCTCCATCCGCTGTCTCGGCCTGCTGTCGCCGCGGATCGCCGTTTAGGTTGCCTAGCCTTGACCTGCGACAACCTGCCGGGAGCGCAACAGGTCCTCGATTTCCTTCACCTTGCGGCCCAGGAACAATACGTTGGGCATGTCAAACTGGTGCGTTTGCGCCCCGGCAGTGCGGACGATCAGATCACCCGAACCGAGGCCGAGAATCCAATGGCGGAACAGGTCGCTGCGTTGCTTCTGGATCGTCATACCGGCGGTGTCGTAAGCCATCTCCGCATCGCCGATTTCCAAGCGCACCCGAAACTGCCCCGGCGAGAAGACCATGTAAATCTGCTTGTCGAAGAAAAGGAAGATCACAAGCCACAGCACGAACAACACGGTCGAAATGAGAAAGTAACCGCCGAAGCTGATGCGGATATCGAGCCGGCCCAACGTCTCAAGGATCCGCTCCCACCAACCCAAGATCGCAAAAATGATGGCCAAGGACAACAGGATGACGATCACAATCACCGACCACAGCCCGCGCAGCGGGATGTTGGTAATCGCGATTACCAGCAACAGCACGAAACAGAACAGTACGCCCAAGTTCTTATTGGTGGTCATGTGAATGCGGGGCACTTCGAGGTTGCCTTCACGGTCCCTGGCCAGACGCTTTCCCTTGGGCAGAGCCAAAACGTCGACGACTTCCTTCGTACCGTCGCTGAAGGTGACCAATTGCTCCGGCACGGGTATCGTCCCGGCCGGCACCGTTATCATGCGATCGCCAAACCAGGTCACGACGGCCATGAGATAACCGACGGCCCAGACCGGCCACCAGTAAAACAAGGACGAATGGCTCACAACCGTGATTTCCCGCCTGCGTGGCTCGGCGGAAGTCGGTGCCGAAGAAACAGTCGTCGGTGCAGTGGCCATGATCTACTTCCCGATTGCTTGGTGGTGGATCCGTCGTTGGTGGGACACGTGCCGGAAGCCGCCCGTCAGGTGCTTGCCGGGGGGCCGGCCGACTCGGCCCCGACCACGATGACTCTTTCCTTCAAAAGCTTTTCGATCTGTTTGACCCGCGTGCCGACGCGGAGGACGTTTGGCAGTTCCAAGGTGTGACCCAAGCCTGCCGGTCGA
>JANWVS010000400.1 GCA_025056835.1 Gemmataceae bacterium
CAATCCGGTTGGCTGAAAGGGTTCTATCCCCTGGTCGAATTGAATTGGACACGGTACACTTTCAACGGTTCCGACCGCGATTTGAACTTTGAAGGCACGAACTTGTTCAACTTTGGCTCGAAGTACATTGCCGGACACGACGACCTAACCATCGCCGGCGGCTTCCGCTACAAGTTCACCGAGGGAGTGCAGTTGGGCGTCGCGGCCGAATTCGGCCTTTTGGGCGGCAGCCGACACATGGAAGGCTTTCGCCTGACGGTCGACATGATCTTCCGCTACTAGCGGCAGCGTGTTTTGCGTCGACGCGGCGGGGGTTGCCGCCGGCACGGTCGTTCGCGCCGCCTGGGCTGCGGGTGTGCGTCTCTGGGGCCGTGTGCCGGCAGCCGCGGTCGGGGTCGCCACGGTGCTTGACATGTCCGGGAAAGCGAAGAAAGACCGCGCCGCCGAGGGAATCCAGCCGATTTGCCGCAATAAGCGGGCCTTTCATGACTTCGAGATTTTCGACACGCTGGAGTGCGGACTGGTCTTGACCGGCACGGAAGTCAAGAGCCTGCGCCATGGCTTCGCCAGTCTAGACGACGCCTATGCCAAAGTCACCGACAATGAAGTCTGGTTGATCAACAGCGACATCCCCGAGTATTCCATGGCCCATCGCTTCAACCACAAACCCAAGAGACCGCGAAAACTTCTTTTGCACCGCCGCGAGATCACCAAGTTCGCCAGCAAGGCCGCTCAGCAAGGGTTCACCCTCATTCCACTTCGTTTGTACTTCAAAAAAGGCAAGGCCAAGGTCGAACTCGCCGTGGCCCGCGGCAAGAAAAAACACGACAAACGCCAGGCGCAGCGGACGGCAGAAGCTCAACGCCACATCCGGGATGCCATGCGCCGCAGACCCTGAAGCAGGGCGCGGCTGAACCGCGGCAGGAGCACCGGCTGCCGGCTCTGTCGGCCACCGTCGGACCGCTGTTGACTGATGAGCGAAATGCTCCTGTGCTCGACGATCGACCGCCGCCGGTGTCGTCGACCGGGACCGGGGGTATCCGTCACGGCGTCGGCCCCGCTCCGATGTACTTTGCCAGCCAGGCAAAGAACTCGCGGTGCCACAGTCGTGAGTTTTTCGGGGTGGTGATCCAGTGATTCTCGTGCGGGAAGTAGACCAAGCGCGTCGGCACACCGTTGGTGCGGAGCGTGTTGTAATACTCGAAGCCCTGTGTCACCGGCACGCGATAATCCTTTTCGCCGTGCAGGATCAGCGTGGGCGTCTTGAAATTGGCGGCGAAACGCTGCGGCGATTGCCGGTCGATCTTCGTCAAATCGCCCCACGGCGGCGCCCCCAACGGCCGTTGGCGGCCGACGACGACGTCCGAGGCCAACATGCTGTGCCAGTTGTAGACGCCGGCGTGGCAGATCATCGCCTTGAATCGGTCGGTGTGGCCGTTGAGCCAGGCCATCATGAAACCGCCGTAGCTCGCCCCTGCCGCGGCCGTGCGGCTCTTGTCGATGTAGGGCAAGGCTTCCATGTAATCGGTCGCCTTCATCACGTCGATGAATGGCTTGGTGGCCATGTCGCCGGTGATCGAATCGGTAAACTTCTGCCCGAAGCCCGACGACCCGTGGAAATTGGGAATGGCAACCACGTAGCCCTTGGATGCCAGCAGATGAGCGTTCCAGCGAAAGTGAAACTCGTTGGTAATGCCGTTGTGCGGTCCGCCATGGACCATCATCAATAGCGGCCATTTTTTCGTGGGGTCGAAACGAGGCGGATAGACGATCCACATTTGCACGTCTTCGTCGTCGGCGCCCTTGTAGGTGACGTTCTTCACAGCGCCCAAGTCCCAAGCGGCCACCAGGTCATCGTTGAACCGGTCCAGGCGCGTGGCACGAAGCTGGTAGCGCTCAGCGCTGGACAGGTCCGGCGCGTACAGGAACAACCGCGTGGGATAATTGAAGTTCGAGCGCAGACCAACGAGCAAACGGCTCATGTCGGCTGCTTGTTCGCTTTGGCCTTCATTGACCAGGAACAAATGGTCGGGTCGCTCAATGTGAACCATGCCGAGTTTATGATAACCTTGATCTTCAACGTCGAAAAACAGCCATGGCGACGTGCCGAACCAGAGCAGCGTACCGACGGACCGGTCGAGGTTGGCGCTCAGTTCGCGATGGCCGCCGGTGCCGCGGTCGTGGAGCATGATACGGACGCGATCGGCGTAAAAGTGCTTGATCGTTTGGCGCAGGAAGGCGATGTGCCTGCCGTCGGGAGAATAGCGCGGGTTGAAATCGCCGGCGGGATTGTCGGTTGTCAGGTTCTTGACCGGCGGGTGCCGCCGGGCGGGGCCGTGGTCCAGCGGCATCGTGTAGAGATCGAGATTGAAATCCATGCCGAGTTCCTTGGCTGACTCGGCGGTGAAACAGAGTTCCTTGCCGTCGGGGGCGATGTCGTAGGAATCAGCAGAAGCATTGGTCACGGGCAGAAACAGTTGCAGTCCCGCGAACAAATTCGCGTGCTTGCCCGTGTCGACATCGACGCGAAAAATCACCGGCCGTTTACCATCGGCGAGCCAGTGGTCCCAGTAGCGGTACATGGCGTCGTCAATGACAAAGGCCTGGACCTTGTCTTCTTTCCGGGCTTTCTCCCTTTTTTGAAAACTGTCGTCGTCGGGAGTATCGGGCCAGGTATTGACGATGCAGAAGATCGACTTGCCGTCAGGCGCCCACTTCAAGCCGCTAGGGGGCATCGGCAGTTTGGAAAGTTGTCGGGCCTCACCGCCGTCGGGAGCGATCAAATGAATTTGGGCAACGTCGCCAGCGCGTTTGGACACGAAGGCGATGGTCCTGGAGTCGGGCGACCAGGCGGGGCCGCTGTTTTTGCCCTGGAAGGTCGTCAGACGCCGCTGGAGCTTCCCGTCGGTGGAAAACAACCACAGGTCGGAAGTGCTGTCATTGGTCTCCATCGAATACGTCGTGACCTCGACGACAACGTATTTTCCATCCGGCGAGATCATGGGCTTGCCCAGGCGTTTGACGGCCCATAGGTCCTCGACCGTGATCGGCCGTTTGGTTTGCGCGTCCGCCGCCCCCGCCAGGAACAGGCCGACGAGCAGCGCCCGTATCGAATTGCGAAGCATAACCACCTCCGTTGATCTCGTTCTGGCCCTAATTCGCACCAGCGAGGCGACTTCGGTTCACGCACCGCCGCGCCCCGACGATGCCGCGGCATCGTCGAAGCAGCCTCGGCCGCGTCGCAGGGGCACGCTGGCTCCGATTGCCGCCGCTTGCCGGGCGACATTAGACGACAGCGCCCCGGTAGCTACGACGCGACAGCGCACCGGCAACGGAACCATGCTATCGGAACATGCCGGCCTCGGCGATGGAGTCTTGCGTCGCCATTTCCCGGTTGGT
>JANWVS010000401.1 GCA_025056835.1 Gemmataceae bacterium
CCGAACATTCCGGTCAACAACGCGGCCCTGTTCAACGGCTTTCCGCAACATCCGAGCCTTGCCCGCGTCGAGTTCTTCAGCGGCGATGACCGCGAAGCTCGTTCGGCCGCGTTCACGAAGGCCATGCAAGCTGCGGTGAGCAGCGCCAAGGGCATCGCTGCCGGCGCGGGGGTGAAGTTGGGCGACCTTGTGGCCGTCAGCGAACAGACCGAGGTCAATTATGTGCCGGCGCTGGGGGTTGGAGTGGTGCCCTTGGCCGAGGGGCCGCACCAGGACGTCAACGGGGAAGTGGAGCTAACCGTCCGAGTCCGCGTGACGTTTAGGTTTTAGAGCCTCCTGCCAACTGGTCTTCGGTCAGCTTCAAGAACACTTCCTCGAGTGAGCCATTGACGGCGGCCTGAAGACGCAGCGCCTCGAGGGAACCGCAGCTGATGAGTTTGCCGTGGGAAATGACACCGATCCGCCCGGCCAGTTCTTGGGCAATGTCCAGCGAGTGGGTTGAGAGAAACACCGTAGTCCCTTTGGCCGCTTCTCGGCGAAGAAGATCCTTCAACAATCGGATGCTGCGGGGGTCCAGCCCCACCGTTGGCTCATCGACGATCAACACTTGGGGTTCGTGGAGCAGGGCGCACGCGAACACCGTGCGCTGCCGCATGCCGTGGGAATAGTTCTGGGTTAGGTCGTCGATAAAATCCTTCAGATCAAATAACGCGATCAGCTCCTCCATCTTTTGTTCGGCGGCGGCTGCGGGCATGGCGTACATCTTCGCCACGAACTGGAGCATCTCCCGTCCGGTCAACTTCTCGTAAAGAAATGGTTGATCGGGTACGTAGCTGATCACCTGGCGTGCCTGCTGTCCGTGCGTTTGAATGTCAAAACCGGCGATACGTATGGTTCCCGCACTGGGAAAGAGCAGGCCGCACATCAGCTTGATCGTCGTGGTCTTGCCGGCGCCGTTCGGTCCGAGGAACGCAAACAATTCGCCGCGGGCGACGGTGAGCGACAAGTCCTGAACGGCAACCTTGGAGCCATACGATTTCGACACGTTGATCAACTCGATCATAAATCGGTTGGATCCGGAGGACGGGCGGTGGACGACACGTCATTGCCGCGGCATGCGCCGCATCGTGAATTCGATTCCCTCGTAGGCCGCCCATTGCTGCAACACCAAACCATCGCGACACCGTACCCAGGTGGCCGCCAGCGGCGCGGCGTCACGGCGGGCGTATTCGATCTTGAAACACGGCTCCACGGCGTCGTTCCACAGGAGGTCGTCGAGTTTCACTTCGGCGGTCAACTCGGCGACCATGGTCTCTTGCGCGGGCACAAGATCGCGGGCCGCGGCTGGGGCCGCACGGAGTGGGTCAAGCAGCGGCACCGGCCAGCGCTGTCCCACGCGCAAGCCATTGACCCGGTTGACGAGGTGCATCGGATTGAGAATCCTGCCGCTGCCGGAAACCGCGCAGGGCGTCAGCGGCGGGACCGGCATCGCTTGGCCGTCGAGCAGTACCTGAAGCTGCGGATGGAATTCACCATCGCGCACCTGGCCCGCAAAGTCGAATTCCACAACCGAGCGTCCCAGCACGGGCAGGTCCACTTTGAATTTGAGCAGCGTCTTCGCGGAGACCAAACTGCCCTCCGCAGTGACGCGGTACGAGGTCACGGCGCGAAAATCGTGAAAGTCGATGAAGACACGAAAGGGCTTGTCGAGTTTGACTTGGGCAGTTAGCTCAAACGTGCCGTCCGGCTGACGCATCGTCTGGCTGAAACCTGTGCCGACCGGCACGTCCTTTTGCAGCACCACCCAATTGACGACCTTCGCCCCGACCTCATCGGTCAGGTCAATTGCGTACGGCGGCGGATCCCCTGTTCGCAGGCGCGAAGCCATTTCGTGGCGGATCAATTCCGTCGTCGTCGCCAGCCAAAATCCGACTATCGCCCACCTGGCCCAACGCGGCGGCATGACTGATTCCAAGCAACCTGGCGTGAATTCCACTATAACTTCGCTAAGGGCAGATCGGCAAGGTGCAACATGGGCGTCTTTGGGGAAGGGGCGGGCAACGTTGTATTTTTTTTGACTGGATTGCACGTTGTTCTGGCGATTTGGATGCTGTACGACGCGTATCGTCGCGGGGTCGAGCCATATTGGTTCTGGATCATCGTGCTCGTGCCGATCATCGGTCCCTTGGCTTATGCTTTGATTGTGGCCCTCCCCTCGAAACGGCTTTTCCGCCGAGGTTTGGACAAGCCGCTTTGGCAACGCAAGCTCTCGCTCGACGAGCTTCGCTATCGAGTCGAGCGGATGCCGACGGTCATCAATCGCGTTGCCCTGGCGGAACGCCTCATGGACATCGGCGCACATGCGGAAGCCATTCCGCACCTCGAGGCAGCCTTGACTCTCGATGAAACCTATTGCCAGGCGCTGTATGACCTTGCGGTTTGCCATCTTGCGTGTCGACAAGCCGCCCAAGCGCTGGCGGTTCTGGACCGGCTCATGAAACGCGACGACCGCTGGGCCGATTATCGTGCCTGGCACACCTTGATCGAGGCTCAAGACGCCCTGGGCCAAACTGAGGCTGCCCTGCAAACCTGCCGCAACCTGGAACGCCGCGTTCCCACTTGGGAGAACAAGTGCCGCTTGGCAGAACGCCTCATCGACGACGGCCGCCACGGCGAAGCCACTCAGCTGCTCGAACAAGCTCTCGAGGACCATCGCTTCGCCCCGCTCAAGATACGGCTGCGACATTGGCGCTGGGCCAGGCGGGCGCAGAGGCTGTTGCGCGAAATCAACGGCAAGTGACTTCTTCCGACAAGGCACCGCGCCGGCCCATCATCCCTCGGCGGTCGTTCGCCCCCCTTGCGATTGCGGCGAACGGCCTCATCGCCCAAGAGATGGCTCTCAGCGGAGGGTGAACTCCGGCAGGCGGACGATCTCGCCGCCGCGCAGCGCCGACTGGTGGGCGCAGATCCCCACGCAGGTCCAATTGGCCGAGATCGTCGCATTCGGCCAGGGATCGCGATCTTGGGCCAGGGCGTTGAGAAATTCGTTGACCAGGTGCGGATGCGAACCGCCGTGGCCGCCGCCTTGGATAAACGACAGATGTTGCGCATCCTGAATGGTGCGAGTAAACTCGCGAATTTCCGGCGGCAGCAGGTGGGCAAAGTCGGGAACCTCGACTTTCGACGGGATCTCCGGCTCCGGCTTCTTGGCCGTGTGGATGATGTGCGGTTCGCCCTCGACGAGGCTCCATTCGAAGCTCTTCTTGGTACCGTAGACATCAAAACTTTCGCGATATTGCCTGGCGACGTCGTACAGGAAGCGCCAGATGTGGGCACTGATGTCGGAGTCCTTGATCTTGATGTGGCACGATTCGACCGCGAATTTGT